>DATGDQ010000414.1:0-4270 GCA_035310785.1 Gemmatimonadaceae bacterium
GCAGATGCTCGTACAGCTCGGAGAGCAGCCAGAGAAGAAAGCACGCATAGAGGCGCGGGTTGTTCATCAGCTTGTCGGCTGCGAGCACGTTCACGATGCCGCGACCATCGACCGTTTGCAGGAGATCGTCGATGTTGAGCATGGGCTCGCCGAAGAAGTGCTGGCCGCCCTGCTCCTCGATCTGGAGCAGCCCGCGCTGGATCGAGCCGATGCTGGCCGTCGAGACGTTGCCATACTGCGTCTTGAACTGCGCGGCATTGTCGCCGACGAACTGCAGCATGGCGCGCAAGTCCTGGAGATTGAGCAGCAGCAGCCCGTTGTCGTCGGCGATCTTGAAGACCATCGCCAGCACGCCCTCCTGCGTGTCGTTGAGATCCAGCAACCGCGAGAGCAGCAGCGGGCCCATGTCGGAGATCGTGGCGCGCACGGGATGGCCCTGCTCGCCGAAGACGTCCCACATCGTCGCGGGGCACGCGCCGAAGTTCGGCGTGGGGAGCTTCAGCGTCTTGAGCCGCTGCGCGAGCTTGTCGGTCATCTGCCCGGCTTGCGTGATTCCGCTCAGGTCGCCCTTCACGTCGGCGAGGAACACGGGCACCCCGATGCGCGAGAACTGCTCCGCGATCACCTGCAGCGTGACGGTCTTGCCGGTGCCCGTTGCACCGGTGATGCAACCGTGCCGATTGGCCATGCCGGGAAGAATCGACAGGACGGTGTCGCCCGACTTGGCGATGGGTAGCGGATCAGTCATGACGGAAGGATGCGCGGGTCAGGGAAGGAGCGCCAGAACGATCGGGCTCCGTGAGAACGATCAGGTTTGCGCGACTTCGCGAACCGAGTCGGACTGCGCATGCCGCCAGAGCGCGTAGCCGAGGATAATGGCGCCGATCGTGACGCCCGCGTCCGCGAAGTTGAACACGTAAAAGCGCGTGCTCTGGGTGCCGACGTCGATGAAATCCACGACTCCACGTGCGGACGTGAGCCGATCGAGCAAGTTTCCGACCGCGCCGCCCGCGAGCAGCGCGAGTCCCACCGTCGCGAGGCGACCCGCGTCCGTGATCTGGCGATAGTGCTGCGCCAGGAGCAGCAGGAAGACGAGCGTGGCCCCGATGAGGAACCACCGCTGATACGGTCCGAATTCCGTGGAGAAGGCCGCGCCCTTGTTGTACAGGAGTGTGAATCGCACGACGTCTTCGACGACCGGCGTCGACACGCCGACACCCGGAGCCGCCGCCTCTATGGCACGCTTGCTCGAGCAGTCCGCGAGGACCATCAGGCCGGCCAGGGGCCAGAACACTCGTCCGGGAGATCTCATCGGCATCGTCCGCGTGCCCTCCACACTGCGATACTAAGTGCGTCGAGAAGTGCTGACCTTCCAAAGATCGTCACTGCGAGGCTCGTATCAAGCCTCGTCGACCAGGTGCCCGGCGGCCTCGAGCGCAGTCACGGCTCGCTGGAAATTTCCCTCCGTCACCAGCACGTAGTCGGTATCGTACGTGGCGATCGGAAAGATCGGCACATCGGCGTCCGCCAGTGGGCCCGCGATCGCCGAGAAGATGCCGACCAGATCCAGCGGCAGCGGCCCGTCCACGCGAAGGGCGCGAAAGCCGCGCTGCGCGTCGACGTTCGGGGGGACTATCGCTTCATCGGCGACGATCGACAGCTCCGTCGGCGTGCGAGAGATCGTGAGAAACGTGCGTGCGAGCGCCGTCCACTCGGGAATGGCGTCGCTCGGTGAGAGTCTGCAGAGCGCGAGCGGCTCGGCGAGTGCGCGAAGCGGGAGGGAGAGGGCCATTAGTGAACGCGGATGATGGCGCGCTTCATGGTGCTCGTGTCACCTGGCACCATGTCGTACTTCACAATCATGACGCCCGGCGCTTGCGGCGGGATCTCGAAGTCATAGGTCTCGCCGGGGCTGGTGGTGAGCTCGGCGCTCTGTTCGCGGATCTGATGGGGCGAGAGATCGGCGCCATCCTTGGCGATCAACCGCCACGGCACCGGCGTGCCGTCTCGTTCGAGCAAGATGTCGGTGGTGTTCTCCGCGCGAATGTCGATCACCCGAAACCTCGTCGGCTTTCCGGCCCGTACCTCGATCGTATCTGCCTGCACTTTGCCGTTCAGCAACACCGGTGGGCCAGCCTTGATGAAGCTCGTGAACGGCCCATCGTCGCTGAACAACAACGTGCGCTCATCCATGGCGGAAGTCGAGGGATCTCTCACGATCAGTGCGCCGTACAGCCCCGATGAGATCTGCTGCATCTCGTTCGAGTGCGAGTGATACATGAACGTGCCGGCGCGCGGAGCCGTGAATCGAACCGTGAGCGAGTCTCCCGGCATGATGAACGGGATCGTCGTCGAGCCGGAGCCGCTCCATCCGGGCACGCCGTCGGGATAGCTCTCGAGCTCGATGCCGTGCCAGTGCACGGCGGCAGCCTCGTGCGACTGATTCACGATCGTGATCGCGACGCGCTTGCCGCGCGTGAGGTCGAGCGTCGGCCCGGGAACCGAAAAGCTGTCGCGCGTCGCGGCCTCCGGAGCATCTCCGCGCACGAATCCGTAGCCCACGTACGCACCATACACGTTCGCGCGCGAGCGCACGAGAAGGCGGATGTTCTGCGATACCGGCTGCGCAGGCAGCTGCGGCCCTCGCGGCTTCACGCGGATGCCGATGACGAGCGCCCCCATGTGGCTGAGATGCTCCTTGTCGTGCGACATCGCGGCGGCGGCCGCTGGTGAAGGCATGCTCCGCGATGCGTTGAAGTACTCGCGCTGCGTCGCGTGGCTCGCGATGTGGCAATGAAACACCCAGTTGCCGGCGTGCAGCGGCGACCACGTCATCGACATGGTCTGCCCGGGAAGCACCAGCTCGGTCACGGCCATACGCCGGTCCTCCGGCGCATAGATCGAGTCCGCGTGGCCGTCGCCCTTCGCATCGACGCGAAAGAAGGAGCCGTGCAGGTGTAGCGGATGTTCGAGGCCGCTCACGTTCACGAAGCGCCAGTGCGCCGTGTCGCCCTGCACGAGATCGATTCGCGGCGTGTGCGGCCACCCCAGGCCGTTGAACGCGAGCGTGGCGTTCGGCCCAAGACCGCTCATCGTCGACGTGTCCACGGTGAACCAGTCCGAGATCACGAAGATGCGATCGCTCGGCGTCGCACCTGGCGGATCGATGACGATCGCCCCGTTGAGCTGCGAATCGTCGGCGCTGCGCCCGCGCACCCTGCCAGGCAGCGTGCGCCCGGCGTAGTACGAGAGTCCCGGTGTCGTCGCTCGAAAGTGCAGCTCGCGAGTCTCGCCCGCGGCGATCTGCACACTGTCCGAGTAGCCGCGGTGCTCGCCGAGCCCGTACACCCACATCGGAACGGCGAGCGCATTGTGCATCGTCACGCGGATCTCGGTGCCGACGGGTGCGCGAAGCAGCGGACCGGGCGTCTGTAGGGGACCTCCGGAAACGGCGAAGGCTTCGACCGCGATCGTCGGTCCGTCGTTCTCCTCGGGGCGCCATTCGCCGTTGCGCGCCTCGAGCGAAACGGTCAGGACTCCGCTCACGAGATGCCCCGCGCGATGCGTATTGTCGTTCGGCGCGATCTGCTCGGCGCGACGCGCTCCGCTCAGAAGCAGTGCCATGCAGCAGACGGTGCCGAAATTCACGATGTCACTGCGCCGCATTTTCCTCCGGCATGGGGATCGTTCACGGTGTCATGAGACGCTTCGTTCGTCGCATGCGTTCATTGATGAAGCGCCGCGACGCGCTGTGCTAGGAGCGCGGGGTCCAGATTGTAGCGTCGCCACACGGCATCCGTGCGTGCGCTGCGTCGAATGTGGATCGCAAGTGGAGAGCTGTACAATGGGAGAATATCGCCGTCTCCGGCTGCCGCCGCACGCTCCATGTACGTGATCGCGCGTGCGGTGTCGTTCAGGCCGAGATACGCCAGGGCGAGCGCGCTCGACCGCGTCCACGTATTCTCGGGCAGCGCCTCCAAGTCGTGAATGACGACCTGGGCTTCCTTGCGCTCGCCGGCGCTCCCGAGCGTGTACGCAGCCATTCCTTTGCGCGCCGCAATCCCCTTGAGCGCGAGCAGCCGGCGTGCGAGAGCCGTCGCGGAATCGGGCATCTTCGCCGCCACATAGGCGCTCGCCATCATCGTCAGACCCGCGGGATTCTGCGGCTCGAGATCGACACCCCGATGTTCCTCGGCCACGCCCTGCGCAATCTGGCCGAGCTGGAGCTCTGCCATTCCCAGGTAAGATGAGATGAGAAAGTACATGGGAT
>DATGDQ010000415.1:0-7032 GCA_035310785.1 Gemmatimonadaceae bacterium
CGGCGCTCGCATCATTCATCGTGTCGGCGGTGACAACAGGGAGCGCGTATCCACGGATGTCGACAAGCAAATGGAACAGGTCGGAAAACCCTGACGGACCGTCGCTGATCACTTCGGCTCGGGTCCTCGTTTAATGCATCACGGCACGCCGATCACGCTCAGCGTCCTGATCCCCTGCTACAACGAAGCCGCCACCATCGACCGCACCCTCGACGCGGTGCTGGCGCTCGGCGATCGAATCGCCGACGACGGAATCACGCTCCAGATCGTTGCCGTGGACGACGCCTCGAAGGATGCGACCTTCGCGCGCCTTACCGAGCGCGCCAACGCGGCCGCCGGACGAATGATCGTGGTGAGACACGAGGTGAATCGCGGAAAGGGTGCGGCCATCCAGACCGCACGCGACCACGCCACCGGCGACATCGCGATCATTCAGGATGCGGATTTGGAGTACGACCCTTCCGACATCCCTGCGGTGATCAAACCGATCATAGAGGGGCGCGCCGACGCCGTCGTCGGCACCCGATTCGGCTCGGGCTCACATCGCGTGCTCTACTTCTGGCACCGCATGGGAAATGGCGGCCTGACGCTCATGTCGAACATGTTCACGAACCTGAACCTGACCGACATGGAGGTGGGGTACAAGGCCTTCACGAGCCGCACGCTCAAGCTCATGCACCTCACAAATCCGCGCTTCGGCATCGAGCCCGAGATCGTGGCGCGCCTCGCGCAAATGGGCGCGCGCGTGTACGAGGTTCCGATCAGCTATTATGGACGCACGTACGCCGAGGGTAAGAAGATCACCTGGAAGGACGGCGTTGCCGCGTTCTTTCATATTCTCGGGGCACGCCTGTCGTCGTCGAAGCAGCCACAGCTCACTCCCGAATAGACTTCTCCATGGATGATCTCGATCGGCTCGTTCGAAGGCTCGTGCAGAATGTTCGAAACAGCCATCCGCAGTATCTGAGTCAGCCGGTGGAGGTGTCCGAGCTGTATCAGACGCTGATTCCGTATCGGCACAATCGCACGGAGCTCGGGATCGAGACCAACCAGGACTACGAGGCCGCTCTCTGTCAGCTCCTCTCGGGCGAGCGTGGCTACGCCACGGGCGACGCCCCGATGCAAGAGGCGATGCGCAAGGAGCTGGCGTCGCCAAACCCGAACACCGCGGTCTTTCGCGACTTCGCCGCGGCGCGCGTGACGCTCACAGCGGAGGCGGTGCGCCACTTTGCCGATTCCCCCACGAGCCTGCAGCGCGGCGCACCGAGCGCCAGCCCGCGACCGGCCACGCCGACGACATCCTCCAGCGCGAGCAGCACCGCGAGCGCGTGCCGTTACTGTGGCGGCTCGCTCCCCGATGACCGAAAAGTGCTCTTCTGCCCGAGCTGCGGCCAGAACCTCATGGTGCAGCGCTGTCCCGCGTGTGGAACGGAGCTCGACATCCACTGGAAGTACTGCATCACGTGCGGGCGCGGCGTCGCAGCCACGTGATGAGCGCTGCACGACTGCCAAGCTGAGACCGTGCCGCACACTCTCGCCGTCATCGCCGGAGACGGAATCGGACCGGACGTCATTGGTGAGGCGCTCAAGGTTCTCGATGCCGTGGAGGCGGTCCACCGTCCGCGCGTCGCGGTCGAGATGCTTCCATGGGGCGCCGAGCACTATCTGAAGACCGGCGTCACGATCCCACCCGCGGAGATGCAACGGCTCGGCCGCGATGTCAGCGCCATCCTCGTGGGCGCGCTCGGCGATGCACGAGTACCGGACAACGTGCACGCGCGTGACATCCTGCTCGGAATGCGCTTTCAGCTCGATCTCTATGTGAACGAGCGTCCGGCGCGGCTGTTCGACGATCGGCTCACGCCGCTCAAGGGAAAGACCGTTCGTGATTTCGATCTGATGGTCTTTCGCGAGAATACGGAGGGGCTCTACGTCAGCGTGGGCGGCGCGTTCAAGGTGGGCACGCCGGACGAGATCACGATCGCGGAGGAGCTCAACACGCGAAAGGGAGTGGAGCGAATCATCCGCCACTCCTTCGCGTGGGCGCGCGCTCACGGAAAGACTCGCGTCACGATGGCCGACAAGTCGAACGCGATCGCAGCGCATGGCCTCTGGCGCCGCGTGTTCGAGGAAGTGGGCTCCGAGTACGGTGACATCCAACGCGACACTCGCTACATCGACGCCATGGCGATGGATCTCGTGCGCACGCCCGAGGCGTTTCAGGTGATCGTCACCGGCAACCTCTTCGGAGACATCCTCTCGGACCTCGCATCGATACTCGTCGGCGGGCTGGGGATCGCCCCGAGCGCGAATCGTCACCCGGGAAAGGTGACGATGTACGAGCCGGTGCACGGAAGCGCGCCACCACTCGTCGGCAAGGACGTCGCAAACCCCATGGCCGCGATTCTCTCCCTCGCGATGATGCTCGAGGGAGTCGGTGAGGCAGCGAGCGGAGCCGCCGTGGAGCGAGCGGTGCGCGCGGCGGTCACCGCCGGAATCGGAACACCCGACATCGGTGGTACGCTCGGCACACGTGCCGTGGGCGACTGGATCGCGAGGCACGTGCGGCAGGGGTAAAAGCCGACGGTTCCCCCCAACGAGAGAGGTGGTCATCTTTCGAGACTCACCTCGTTCGGGGAATCCAGTGGGCACTCAAGGCACCAACCGCGACATCGTCATCCTCTCGGGAGTTCGCACGCCGTTCGGAACGTTCGGCGGGACGCTGCGGGACTTCAGTGCCATCGATCTGGGTGTCTTCGCGTCGAAGGCCGCGATGGAACGGGCCCAGGTCGAGCCGAAGGAGATCCAGCACTCGATCTTCGGCAACGTCATGCAGACGACATCCGACACGATCTACTACGCGCGCCATGTCGGGCTCAGGGCAGGAGTGCCGCAGGAAGTGCCGGCGCTCACCGTCAACAGGCTGTGCGGCTCCGGCTTCCAGGCAGTGGTGAGCGGCGCGCAGGAAATTCTGCTCGACGAGGCGGAGATCTGTCTCGTGGGCGGTGGAGAGTCCATGTCGCAAGCGCCGCACATCGCGCGCGGCATGCGCTGGGGGCTCCAGCTCGGCAAGAGTCCGGTTCTCGAGGACTCGCTCTGGGAAGGGCTCAAGGATCCGTACGCCGGGCTCGCGATGGGCGACACCGCCGAGAAGGTCGGCGCGCAGTTCAGCATCGATCGGCTGTGCGCCGACGAGTTCGCGCTGCGGTCGCAGGAGCTCGCGCGCGATGCATGGGCGAGCGGATTGTACGAGGACGAGGTGGTGGGTGTGCCGGTACGCAACGCGAAGACCAGGAAGGAAGAGATCTTCGCACGCGACGAGCACATGCGCCCGGATTCGACGAAGGAAGGGCTCGCGAAGCTCCGTGCGGTGTTCAAGGAGAATGGTCTCGTCACTGCAGGCAATGCGTCGGGCATCGGCGATGGCGCGGCGGCTCTGGTGATCTCGAGCGCCGAGTACGCGAAGCGCACGGGGAAGACGCCGCTTGCGCGGCTCGTGTCGTGGGGCACCGTGGGCGTCGATCCGACGATCATGGGCATCGGGCCCGTGCCTGCGTCGAACATCGCCCTCAAGAAGGCGGGGATGACGCTCGATCAGATCGATCTCGTCGAGGTGAACGAGGCCTTCGCGAGCCAGGTCTGCGCGGTCGAGCGCTCGCTCGGTGTCGACCGCAACAAGCTCAACATCCACGGGGGCGCGATCGCGTTGAGCCACCCGCTCGCAGCGTCCGGCGCGCGCATCGTGGCGCACCTGGTCCACGCGCTGAAGCGCACGGGCAAGCGCTATGGTCTGGGCTCGGCCTGCATCGGCGGTGGTCAGGGGATCGCGGTGATCATTGAGTCGCTCGCAGCGTAGTCGCGTTGCAGCGGCGAGCGCGCTCGTGCTCGCTGCTGGTTGCTCGGGACTCGTCGGTGCGAACACGCAGCCGGAGGCCGAGCCGCCACCGTCTGCGCCATCGATCAGCCAGGAGGTGATCGGGCAGACTCCGTGGCCGGTGAAGACGCGCTACGTCGTGGATCTCTGGCTGCACGGTCTCGCGATGCTCAGCACGGACACGTCGCGAACGCCCTCATTCAGGCGGGACTATCGCGACGCAATGATCGTCGCCAAGAACAGCCGCAACATTCTCACGCAGCTCGACCAGAACGCCGAGATGCTGCAGCACGGGCTGCGCGTGAATCCCCGCCTCACGGATGGCGCACGCCTCGCGCTGCGTGAGGGAAGCTGGGAGGAGATGGGCAACGACATCGCGGCGTTCCTCACGAGCGGCGACGATTCGGCGAGCGGCAAGAAGCGCCCCTCGGTGCTGACCACGTGGAAGCGCGCGCCGCGCACCAGCGAAGAGACCAGCTCGATGATGACGGCACTCGGCGCCATCTATCGCACCGATGCCGATCGCGAGTGGCTCAAGGTGTTCGCGCTCTCGCTCACCGACGAGCACTCGAAGTTCTACGAGCAGTACTGGCGCGAGCAACAGCGTGCCCTTCGGCCGGCACTCGCGGCGGCGGATTCGCAGATCTCGCAGCGCTACCTCAAGCAGTTCCGCAGCTATCTGCGTGGCGTGCAGTTGCAGACGGGCGAGGTCGTGCTGTCGCTTCCACTCGGAGGCGAGGGGCGGAGCATACTCGAGGGCCAGCACTCGATCGCGATCGGATTTCCCGCGACTCCGGATTCCTCGCTCGCCGCCGTTTACGAGATGGCACACGAGATCGTGAGTCCGGTCGCCGAGCAGGCGGTGCGCGAGCGCATCGCGCCCGCGGAGTTTCGCGCGGGCATCGGCTCGCAGCTCGAGAGTCCGGCGAAGGTGCGTGGCGGTGCGATGCTTCTTCAGCGAGCGATTCCCGAGCTCGTGGCGGGGTACGAGCGTCACTATCTCGCGGAGGCGCGCATTGCGTCTGGCGGCGGCGACCTCGATTCCGTGTTCGTTCGAGCCTTTCCGCTGAGACAGAGCATCATCGATGGGATGGATCAGCGGCTGGACGAAGTCTTGAAGGCTGCGGACTAATGGCGGACGAATCGAAGCCGGTGGAACCCTCCACGACTGCGGCGGTGCCGGCGCCTCCTGGCGCATCGCCCGTGGCTCCGGCGCCGCTGGAGCGCGCGGCGCTCGAGCGCGTGCTCGCGCGAGCGGCGCAGCTGCAGGCGGCGGAGGCGGATCCTGGAGAGCTCACGCTCACAGAGGCGCAGATCCTCGACGTCGGCAAGGAAGTTGGAATTCCGGCCCAGCACATTCGACAGGCGTTGGCGGAGGAACGGTCACGCGTGGAGGTGCCGGTGGAGCGGGGGCGCGTCGCCGCGCTCTTCGGCTCGGCCACCGTGTTCGCGAGCCGCACGGTGCGCGGTACGCCGGCGGTGCTGTTCGAGAAGCTCGACGAGGCGATGCAGCGGGAGGAATCGCTGCGAGTGAAACGCCGTTTCGCGGACCGCATTGCCTGGGAGCCGCGCGGCGGAATGGCGACCGAGATGCGCCGCATCCTCAACGTGGGCGGACACGGCTACCGGCTCGCGCGTGCCGAGGAAGTTTCGGCGACCATCATCGCGATCGACGCCGAGCGCGCGATCGTGCGACTGGATGCAAGCCTCGCGAACGTGCGCTCGCATCGAATCGCCGGCGGTGGCGCGGTGCTCGCGGGCGGAGGCGTATCGTCCGGCGTGCTGATCGCGCTGGGCGTGATGACTGCGGTCGCGGTGCTTCCGGTGGCTGTCGGCCTCGTTGCGGGATACTACGTGGCACGGAGCCACGCACCGCAGGTGTCGGGCGCGCAGCTCGCGCTGGAGCAGATGCTGGACCGTCTGGAGCGCGGCGAGCTGCAGCGCCCTTCGCTTCTCGCGGCGATAAGTGCGACGACGGGACTTCGCTGGCCGTGATCACGCACGACGCACCCTACTTCCAACTTCTTCCCTTCCTATGACAACGATTGCTACCGTCGGCGTGCTCGGCGGCGGACTGATGGGCTCGGGCATCGCTCAGGTTGCAGCGCTCAACGGCTTCACGACCATCGTCCGCGAAGTGGACGACGCTTCGGCCTCGCGGGCGCGCGCGAGCATCGAGAAGTCGCTCGCCAAGGCGATCGAGAAAGGGAAGCTCACGGAGGGGGCGCGCGCGGCGACGATGGAACGACTGACGTTCACCACCGTCGTTTCCGATCTCGCATTCGCGGACATCGTGGTGGAGGCAATCGTCGAGGATCTCGATCTGAAGAACGAGATCTGGAAGGAGCTCAACCTCCTCTGCCCTGCGCACACGATCTTTGCGTCGAACACGTCGAGCCTGACGATAGCGGCAATGGCCGCCGTGAGCGGGCGCGCGGACAGGATGGTGGGCCTGCACTTCTTCAATCCGGTACCGGTGATGAAGCTCGTCGAGGTGGTGAAGACGGTGACGACGAGTGAAGAGACCTTTGCGCGCGCGTTCGAGTTCGCGAAGCATCTGAAGAAGGAGCCGATCGCGGCGAAGGACAACTCGGGATTCGTGGTGAATCTGCTGCTGGTGCCCTATCTGCTCGATGCGATCAACGCGCTGGAGCACGGCGTCGCGAGCGTCGAGGACATCGACAAAGGGATGATGCTGGGAACGGGCTATCCGATGGGGCCGTTTACGCTGCTCGACTTCGTCGGCCTGGACACGACCTACAAGATCGCCGAGATCATGTTCGACGAGTATCGCGAGAAGCGCTACGCGCCGCCGCCGCTGCTCAAGCGCATGGTGCTCGCCGGCTACTATGGTAAGAAGTCGAAGCGCGGATTCTACGATTACACGGTCGATCCGCCGGTCGTGAGCTCGTTGGGACTCTAGCGTCGTCTTGAAGCATCGCGTTGGAGCAGGCGTCGAGCCCGTACGGCCACCGCAGTCGCCAGGTGATCCTCACTGCACCGCTTACTCGCCAAATCAAAGCCTGGTCCCTACAGCTTCGCCACCAGATACTTTCGGACAAACTCATCCATTCGCACCAGATCGAGCGCGGCATCCTTGCACGGGCCGTTCGGGAGCGTCATCGGGAGGCCGAGCACGGGGACGCGGCCGGCGACGT
>DATGDQ010000416.1:0-1890 GCA_035310785.1 Gemmatimonadaceae bacterium
CGATCCGATGAACGCGCAGGCGCTCAAGGACACGATCGTGGATCTTCGCCAGGAGGGACGCACCGTCATTTTCAGCACCCATCTCATGGAGAACGCGGAGCGCCTCTGCGATGCCCTCTGCATCATCGCCGCCGGCGAGAAGGTGCTCGATGGCTCGGTCGCGTCCATCAAGGCCGAGCACGGGGGACAGCACGTTGCGCTGGGACTCGGGCAGGATCGGGCCGCGGCCGTGAACGATGTCTTCGCTGATCGTTCGCTCGTGAGGTCGCTCGACGACTCGCATCGCACCGTGGAGCTCGAGCTCGCCCCCGGTGCGAGCCCGCAGCTTCTGCTTCGCAGGCTGATGGATGCAGGCGCGGACATCGAGCGCTTCGAGCTGGTGCAGCCATCGCTGCATCGCATCTTCCTCGACACGGTGGGCGCGACCGGCGTCGAGCCGGGCATGAGCGGTCATGGGTAAGCTCTTCGCGATCATCAAACGCGAATACCTCGAGCGCGTCCGCTCGAAGTGGTACATCTTCAGCACCGCGCTCGGCCCCCTCTTCTTCGGCGTGATCGTCATCGTCCCGATGGTGATCTCGAGTCGCACCAGGCCCTCGCCGGACCTCTCGCACGTCATCATCCTCGACGCCACGGGCACGCAGCTCGGCGTGCGCGTCGCGGGCGATCTCGCGGGGGGCATCTCCGCGAACGAGCCCTCGCGCGCCGTGGTCCGCGCGGTCAAGCCATCGGAGCTCGCCCAGGCCGAGAGCACCGCCACGCACGAGGTGATGCGCGGCGAGAATCCGTTCATGGGCTATCTCGTGCTCGATTCGGCCACACTCGACGGCAAGAGCGAGCGGTACGCGGGCCGCAACGGGAGCGCGCTGGTGGACGTCAAGGAGATCGAGGACGCCGTGCAGCGCAGCCTTCTCTCGCAGCGGCTCGAGCAGGAGGGGCTGCAGGCGTCGCGCATCAAGGCGCTCACGAAGGTGAACCTGAACATGAAATCGGAGCGCCTCACCGAGCGCGGGCGAGAAGCCGGCGGTCTCGCGAGCGCGCTCTTCTCGTACATGCTCGCGTTCGTCCTCTACATGATGCTCGTGATCTACGGCCAGCAGATTCTGCGCGGCGTAATGGAGGAGAAGACGTCGCGCGTGGCCGAGGTGGTGATCTCGAGCGTGTCGACGGACTCGCTGCTGGCGGGCAAGGTGATCGGGGTCGGCGCGGCGTCGCTCACGCAGATGGTGCTCTGGGGACTCTCGAGCGTGCTCGTGTACAAGATACGCGGCGTGATTCTCGCCAGCTTCGGCGTGCCGAACGTGCAGATCCCGCTGCCGCACATCGGCATTCTCGTCGCGCTGCTTCTGCTCGTCTTCTTCATCGTCGGCTTCGTGTTCTACGCGGCGCTGTTCGCCGCCATGGGCTCCACGGTGACGAACGAGCAGGACGTGCAGCAGGCGTCGATGCCGGTGATGCTGCTGCTCATCGCGTCGATCGTGTTCGTGCAGCCGATCCTGCTCGATCCCACGAGCACGTTGTCGAAGGTCATGTCCTGGCTGCCCTTCTCCGCACCCATTCTCATGCCGCTTCGCATGACCATGATCCAGATCTCGGGGTTGGAGATAGCGGGCACGCTCGCGGGCATGCTGATTGGCTGCGCGCTCGCCACCTTGCTCGCCGCGCGCATCTATCGGGTGGGCATGCTGATGTACGGAAAGCGGCCGACCTTCCGCGAGATGAGCCGGTGGGTGCGGCGGGCGACGTGAGAATCTAGGCGCGACCGTTCGTCGCAGCAGACGCACGGCTCGTCGCAAACTCGTTGTCGCTGTCGCGGTGCCCGGCAAGTGTAGACGCGCCCCGAACGGAGAGGCGCCGTGCATCTTGCTGCCACTGTCGTCCTCGCGATCG
>DATGDQ010000417.1:0-7195 GCA_035310785.1 Gemmatimonadaceae bacterium
GTTGTACATCGACAACTGGAAGGAGAGCATCCTGACGGGCGAGCAGCGTCCGCTCATGACGCCGCCGGATCGGGTTCCGCCGGCGGCGCTCGGAGCGATCGCCTACCGAAAGCCTGCCGCGGTGCTGCTCGCGCTGCGCAACCACGTCGTGGGGCGCGCGGCGTTCGACCAGGCGTTCCGCGAGTACACGGCGAGCTGGGCGTTCAAGCATCCGACGCCTGCGGATTTCTTCCGGTCGATCGAGAGCTCGACGGGAGAAGATCTCTCCTGGTTCTGGCGGGGCTTCTTCTATACGAACGATGTGCTCGACATCGGGATCGACAGCGCTTCCACCATCTCGAGCGACGGACGGAGCATCGCGGTCATTCAGCTCCGCCGCCACACGTCGATTCCCTTCCCTGTGGAGCTGCGGCTCAAACTTGCCGACGGCAGTACCCAGGATGTGAAGCTTCCCGTGGATGTCTGGTTCCTCGGCGACCGCTACACGGCCACGATTCCGGTGCACGCGCCGCTGGCCGGAGCCCGGCTCTGGCCCGACGGTACCGTTCCCGATTTCAACTCGTCAAATGATACGTGGGGCAGTGCGCCGCCTGAGGACCGGATGGGACCAGTTACCGGCGGCGGGCCCGTAAGCTCAATGGTTACACAGCCTTGAGCTGAGCCAAACGGCGTTGCGAAACGGCGGGCCGCGATTCGCACCTCGAGCGGTCCTCTATTGGCTGTTGCTTTCTTCGGGCAGTAGATTGTGAGTCGGAACATTCGCGCTCGCGTTCCAACCCGTCGTAGCCGAATCCATGTTCCCCCGCCGCTCCGTGCAGGCGGCGAATCAGCCTTTATCAACTTCAGGTCAGGAAGCAATGCCAGGATTCGCAATGTGGGCGACGCACTGGTGGAAACCGGTGCTCTTCGTGGTCATCGCAGGCCATCTCACGAACGTCTGTGTCACGCTCTTTCTGCATCGTGCGCAGACGCACCGCGGCGTGACGTTCAGCAAGCTGGCCGAGATCCCGATGCGGGTGTGGCTGTGGCTCTCTACCTCGATCGTGACGAAGGAGTGGGTGGCGTGCCACAGGAAGCATCATGCGTTTGCGGACCGGGAAGGCGATCCGCATTCGCCGGTGCTGGAGGGCCTGAGGGAGATCATCCTCAAGGGTGCGTTCTACTATCGCCAGGCGATTCGCCAGCCCGGAATTCTCGAGAAGTACGGAAAGGGAACGCCCAACGACTGGCTCGAGCGCTACGTGCTCGCGCGGCTCAACTGGCTCGGCATCGTCGTCATGCTGACGATCGACGTGTACCTGTTCGGCTTCTACATCGGACCGCTCGTCTGGGCGGTGCAGATGCTCTGGATTCCGTTCTGGGCCGCCGGAATCATCAATGGCGTCGGACACGCATTGGGCTATCGGAACTACGATGTGAAGGATGAGAGCCGGAACATCTCGCCCATCGCGATCTGGCTGGCCGGAGAGGAGCTGCACAACAATCACCACGCAGATCCGCACTCGGCGAAGTTCAAGGCGAAGTGGTACGAGTTCGACATTGGCTGGGTGTACATCCGCATGCTCGCCGCGGTGCGGCTGGCCAAGATCCGTTACGCGCGCGCCTGACCGCGCGCGATCCCGCTTTCGAGACTGACTGATGGCTGAAGTGACGTGCACTCGCTGCGGCAACACGCGCGAGGGGCTCGAGCGTCCACCGCTCCCCGGTCCGCTGGGCGCTCGGGCGCAGGAGGAGATTTGCGGCGAGTGCTGGAAGCTGTGGCTGAAGCAGCAGACGATGCTGATCAACCACTACGGGCTGAATTTGATGGATCCACAGGCGCGCCAGTTCCTGACGAAGAACATGGAGACGTTCCTGTTCAAGACGGGCAAGGACGACCAGGTCGACACGAGCAAGCAGGGCACGATCAACTGGTGAGAACCGGGTGGCGGGAGCCGGCGCGAGCATCTTCGCGTGCGCTGCTGCTCGCCGTGCTGCTGATCGCGGCGTGCAGATCCACAGCGGTGCGCCCGGAGCGCTCCCTTCCCACGCCCACGGAAGCGAGGCAGCCGTATTCATCGCGATGCGCCTCGAAGAGCGACGCCGAGTGGGCGGACTGCGTGCTTGCGGGGATGTCGCTGCGCGAAAAGGCGGCGCAGATGGTATGGCCGCAGGTTTTCGGCGACTACGTGGCAGCCGACGCACCGCAATGGCGCAAGATCGCCGGATGGATCACGCAGCAGCACGTGGGCGGGATCATCATGTCGGTGGGCTCGCCGCTCGAGATTGCGGCGAAGCTCAACGCGCTGCAGCGCATGAGCGATCTGCCGCTGCTGGTTGGCAGCGATCTCGAGTTCGGTGCCGGATATCGCGCGCGCGGCGGCTATTTCCTTCCCAATGGCATCGATCTGGGCGGCGCGGTGCTCTTTCCGCCCGAGATGGCGATCGGTGCGACGCGCGACACGATGCTCGCCTACGAGCAGGGGCGCATCACGGCTATCGAGGGACGTGCGCTCGGATTTCATATCGACTTCTCGCCGATTCTCGACGTCAACAACAATCCGGCGAATCCCGTCATCAGCACGCGCTCCTTTGGCGAGGATCCCGCGCTGGTGGCGAGGATGGGGACCGCCTTCATTCGCGGCGTGCAGGAGCACGGAATGATCGCGACGGGAAAGCACTTTCCCGGGCACGGCGACACGGGAACGAACTCCCATCTGGCGCTGCCGGTGGTGCGCGTGTCGCGAGCGCGGCTCGACAGCGTGGAGCTCGTGCCGTTCAATGCGGCGGTGAAGGCGAATGTCGGAGCGATCATGACGTTCCACGGATCGATGCCGGCTCTGGACTCGAGCGGCGCCCCGGGAACGCTGTCGCACAACGTGCTGACGTCTCTGCTGCGGGGCGAGCTGCATTTTCAGGGACTGGTGGTCTCGGACGCCATGGACATGGGCGGCGTGCTCGCCACGTATGGCGCGGTGAACGCGGCACAGATGGCGGTGGCGGCAGGGGCCGACGTGCTGCTTCAGCCACAGGATGTCGCCACTACGGTGGACGCAGTGGTGGCCGGCGTCTCATCCGGGCGCTACACCGAGGCGCGGCTCGATGAGTCCGTGCGGCGGATTCTCGCAACGAAGACACGCCTCGGGCTGCGCACCCGGCGCCTCGTGGATCTCGACAGCGCCCGGGCGATCGTGGGTGATTCCGCGAATGCGGCGGTCGCACGGACCGCGGCGGAGCGGTCGATCACACTGGTGCGCGACAGCGCGCATCAGCTGCCGCTCAGCCGGCTCAATCACGGGGCGCGCATTCTCTCCGTGACGTTTGCGCATCGTGCCGATCTCGGTGCAGGCGTCACGTTCGATGCAGAGATGCGGAAGACCTTCCCTGCACTCCGCCCCGAGTACGTGAACGCGGATGACGAGCGCCCCGACTTCTTCCGGCTGCTGTCGATCGCCGATTCGGCGGACGTGATCTTCGTCAGCTCGTACGTGGCGCACAGCTCGACGGTGGCGACCATCGATGCGCCGCGGCCGTTCGTGGATTTCATCGAAGAGCTCCAGAGACGCAAGGAACATCCGATCGTGATGGCGTTCGGAAATCCCTATTTTCTCCAGCAGATCCCCGATGTATCCGCATATGTCGTGGCGTGGGGCGGCTTTCCCGTTTCGCAGGGCGCTGCCGCGCGTGCGGTGCTGGGACAGATCTCCATGAGCGGCAGACTTCCGATCACGATTCCCGGTCCTTGACATTAGTAGCGAAAAGCTACTAATTCAGGACATGCCCGCTCGCACCTCTGATGCTCGGTCGTCATCGCGGCCTTCCGCCCCATCCATCGACGTCGTCATTCTCGCACCGCGCGGCCGGCGGCTCAGGGTGCTCCTCGAGCGCGCGCGGGGCAAGTCACGGGAGCGATGGCAATTGCCGTGGCGGTCACTGCGTCCGGGCGAGACCATCGACGACGAGGCGGCGAGGCTCGCGAGGAAGACGCTCGGCACGTCCCCGTCGCTCGTGGAGCAGGTGTTCGCTTTCGGAGACGGGCGCCGTCACCCATCCGGCACAGAGCTGTCCGTCGTATTTCTGGCGCTCGTCGATCAGGAGACGGGGGACGCGGCCACGGTGGACGGCGAGTGGCACGCGGTGGATGACCTGCCAACACTGCCACCACGGCAGCGTGCCATGCTCGAGGGAGTACTGACGTTCCTCCGCATGCGCCTGGATCAGTCCCCGATCGCCTTCCATTTGCTGCCATCGATCTTCACGCTCACGCAACTGCAGGAGATATACGAACTTCTGCTCGGGAGACGACTGCACAAGGCGAGCTTCCGGCGCTCGCTGCATGCGGCGTGGCTGGTCGAGCCGACGGATGAGTGGCGCAGCGAGGGCCGCGGGCGGCCAGCGCAGCTGTTTCGCTACGCCCCGAAGAAGCGCCGAGGCGGTCGCCGCGGAGTGCGATTCGGCGGCTGATTCTTCGCACAGCCGTGACTCAATCTTGACCTCACATGGGAGGCCCATGTCTTGCAAACGACTTAGTTTATAGTTGCAAGATGTGCCTAAGGAACATCAGGAGCTACCATGGGCGCTTCCAAGAGCACTCTCCGTTCATCGTCGTCTCCGGACGAGCCACGCGATCAATCGCGTGGTGATGCGGGCGCCGGCACACCGGCGAATGCACCGGGAGAGCCCACGGATCCCGCTCGCGTCGTCACGCTCGATGACGGCACTCGATGGCTGGTCACGGTCGTCGCTCGTCTGGTCTCGGAGGACATGGTCATGGGATATGGGTCTGCACGGCTGATCGTGCGGCTCGAATCACTGACCTTCCCGGAGTATCCGGCGCGGGTCGCGACAGTGCGTGCCCGGGAGCTTCATTCGGTGGATGACGAAGTCCTGCGCGCGCTCGCCGCTGCCTCGGCCGTGCGCGACCACGAGCCACCGCACCGGAACAGAGCCTGAGATCGCGCACGAGAAACGGGCGGATGAACGAAAAGGCTCCCGGCATCGCGCCGGGAGCCTTTTCGTGTTCGTGAGCCCGTCGTCCTCGACTCAGCGCTGCGAATCGTCGCGCTTTCTCGCCTGCCATTTGATGAGGCCCCTCGCCACGGCGACGTTGTCCGACGCGATCTGGTACAGCTGCTTGAATGCGGTCGATTGCGTCGCGGCCTTCGCCTCTGCGATGACGGGCGGCGCATGACCGTCCCGGCGCTGCGGATCGATGCGGCGCTCCACCGACACGCGTGCTCTGACTTCCGGCGTCTCTCTGGAGATGGCCTCGATAGTGACCACACCGCCACCGGGCAACCCCCTGCTGTAGAGCAGCACGGGGTCATCCGGCTTGGATTCGTCGCCAGCGGGGACGTTCGCGTCGCGAGGCATCAGTAGATGAGCGGAGCGGAAGGGGCGAACGCCATATCTTCGGCCGAACCGTCGCCGAAGGGGTCGGGAATTGCCAACGACGCAGGCAGATCGAAGGTTCCGGCGGCAGGGAGCACGCGGCGCACCGCGATCAATCGCTGTCCGAACCACGTTCTATGCGCGCCCGTGCCGGAGAGCCGCGCCAACATCACGCGATGGCCACCACTGGACGCGTGAATGATGGAGTCGCCTCCGATGTACATCGCGATGTGCTGCGCGCCTCGTCCGCCGTAGAAGAACAGCAGATCGCCAGGCTCGAGCTTCCCCTGCTCCGGCGCGATGCCAATGGCCGCCTGTTCGTGCGCCGTGCGAGGCATGCCGAGGCCGTGCAGTGCGAAGACGTAGCGGATGAAGCCCGAACAATCGAAGGCGCGCGGCGTGGTGCCCCCGAGCACGTATCGCACGCCCAGAAAGCGCTTCGCGGTCTCGACGATGGTGTTGCCATCGACCACGCCGCTCACGCGCACAGTCGGCTGAACGCGCAGTGATGTCTGCGCGTCGAGCGCCTGCGAAACGATGAGCGCGAACGCCCCGGCCGCGGCAGTGCGGCGGATCAACGTGGGAATCATCCATGAAAAGGACGATTCAGCAGGCTATCGGTCAGCCGCCGCGCGGATGGCAGCTCCAGAATTCCTGGTCTTGAGGGCGGAACTCCATATGTCGCCGAGTCTTACGATTCTGGCAGGCACCGTCTCGATAGTGAGCTCCCGCGGGTCGAGCGAGGCGTTGAGCTCCTTCCACTGGAGCGGAGTCGAGACCATCGCCCCCGGCTTCGCGCGCACGCAGTACGCGGCAGCAACGCTCTTTCCCTTCACGTTCTGCAGGTAGTCGACGTACACCGCCGCCGGTGGCCGGGACTTCACCGATCGCTCGACGGTAGCGTCCCGCGGATGCGCTTCGGCAACGCGAGTCGCGATGAGCTGCGCGAGAAGCAATCCCGCCTCGTATGGCGTTCGGAGCGGAAGCGGGATGACGATGTGCAGCCCGCGCGAGCCCGAGGTCTTGAGAGCCGCGCGCAACCCGTGACCATCGAGCTCCTCCTTCACCCAGCGCGCGACCTCCACCACGCGATCGAACGTCGCGCGCGGTCCGGGATCGAGATCGAGAATCGTGTAGTCCATCGCCTCGAGGGAGTCGATGCGTGATTCCCATGGATCCACGGACACGCAGCCGATCTGCACCGTATAGAGCAGCGTGGCGAGATCGCCGCCTACGATGCGCTCGGCGCTCACGCCCTCATCGTTCACTACAGTCTCTACGCGAATCGCGGGAGGCACGTGCTCCGGAGGCTTCTGCTGAAAAAAGACTTCGCCCTTGATCCCTTCGGGCGTGCGCTTGAGCACGAGCGGACGATCGGACATCACCGGCAGGATCTGCGGTGCGACCCGCGCGTAGTAGCGCATCAGATCGCCCTTGGTGTAGCCATCGTCGGGGAAGTAGATCTTGCCGAGACTGGAGACGTGGAGCGAGACGCCGCGCTTGATCTGCACGGTGCCGTCGCCGCGATCGTGCTCGATGACGGCGAGCTGCTGCTCGACCGCTCCCTCGGGTGCCTTCGCCGTGCGCGACGCGGACGCGCGCTTCGCGGGAGCCATTGTCTTGGCTCGTGCCGGAGCTGCCTTCCTGGACGAGGCGGCTATGCTCCGACGCGAACGCACGACCTTCTTGCTGGACGTCGGCCTCGCTGGCGGCTTCGAGGAGAATGACGCCACGGTTTTTCGCTTCGCGCCCCTCTGGACGCTGGTCGCTTCGCGCTTCACGCTGCGCGGATCCTTGTCGTCGCGCGTTCCGACGTAAATCGGCT
>DATGDQ010000418.1:0-1772 GCA_035310785.1 Gemmatimonadaceae bacterium
CCGGGTGGCGCACGTGGCCGCGGCGGGCCGGGCGGCGGCGCAGGGCGCGGCGGTCCCGGCGGGGGTCGCGGTGGACCTGGCGGTGGGCAGGGTCGCGGCGGTCCCGGCGGAGGCCGTGGTGGACCTGGCGGTCGAGAGGGACGGGGCGGGCGAGGTGAGGCGCGCGGAGGTGATCGCGAGGGCGCCGATCTGCTCGAGAACGTGATCTCGATCAATCGCGTCGCGAAGGTCGTGAAGGGCGGACGCCGCTTCAGCTTCAATGCGCTCGTCGCCGTTGGCGATGGTCGCGGGAAGGTGGGCGTGGCCACCGGCAAGGCGAACGAGGTGTCGGAGGCGGTGCGCAAGGCGGTGGATGCCGCGCGTCGCAACATGTCGAGCATTCCGCTCACGGGGAGCACGATTCCGCACGAGATCATCGGCGAGCACGGTGCCGGTCGCGTGCTGATGAAACCTGCCGCTCCGGGAGCCGGCGTGATCGCGGGCGCCGCGGTGCGTGCGGTGCTCGAGTGCGCGGGCGTGGGCGACATTCTGACGAAGAGCCTGGGATCCACGAATCCGCACAACATGGTGCGTGCGACGCTCCATGGACTGCATCACCTGACGACGGTCGAGCAGATCGCGCGCGAGCGTGACATCGAGGTCGGAAGCCTGCAGTACAAGTCGCGCGCGAAATCGAAGGAGATGGTCTAATGCCACGGACATTCGTATGGCATCCGGGAAAGGGCCCGGCGAAAACCGAGTCGAACACGCTCACGAAGGGTGACGTTCGGATCGAGCAGGTGCGGAGCGGCATTGGGCATCCCGCCCGGATGCGGGCGACGCTGAAGGCGATCGGGCTCCGGCATCATCAGGATGTGGTGGTGAAGCCGGATTCTCCCTCGCTCCGCGGAGCGATCAAGCGCGTGCGCCACCTGGTGAAGGTGACGCCGGTGAAGGAGTAGAACATGGCGACGAAACACGACGACACTCCGGTCGAGAAGCTCGGCCTGCACAATCTCGGCGCAGCCCCGCATTCGCATCGCAACCGGAAGCGCCTCGGGCGCGGACCGGGGTCGGGCACGGGCAAGACGTCCGGCAAGGGACACAAGGGTTCGAAGGCGCGCGCGGGGCACCACGGCCCGGGCGGCGGCAAGCCGCACTTCGAGGGCGGGCAGATGCCGCTCACGCGGCGGCTGCCGAAGCGCGGATTCACGAACCCGTTCCGGGTCGAGAATCAGCCGGTGCGGCTCGACGCGCTCAACGATCTCGAGGGAACCGAGGTCACGACCGAATCGCTGACGGCAGCTGGGCTGATCCGCAAGAACAAGGGACCGGCCAAGGTGTTGAACAATGGCGAGCTGACACGCGCGGTGACGCTGCGTGGAATCAAGGTGAGCGCTTCCGTGCGCGATTCGATCGTCGCGGCGGGAGGCCGTGTCGAAGAGTAAAATGGCGCAATCGAATCCAGCAGAAGCAGTACGGAATCTCTTCGCAACGCCGGAGCTGAAGTCGAAGATCGGTTTCACGCTCCTGGCGCTCGTGATCTACCGGCTCGGCGCGCACATCACGGCGCCCGGCATCGATGTTCGTGCGCTGGTCGACTTCTTCAACAATCAGAAGGCGGGCGGCCTCGCGGGACTGTACGACCTGTTCACGGGCGGAGGTCTCTCTCGTGCGACGGTGTTCGCACTCGGCATTGTGCCGTACATCTCGTCGAGCATCGTCTTCCAGATCATGACGGCCGTGGTGCCGTCGTTCGAGAAGATGCAGCGCGAGGAAGAGGGACGGAACAA
>DATGDQ010000419.1:0-3543 GCA_035310785.1 Gemmatimonadaceae bacterium
GCTCGCGTTCACACCGCTCCCAGGCGTACGGGCATCGCTCGTGAAAGCGGCATCCGTCCGGCCATTCGTACGGCGATGGCACCGCACCAGGAATCACGGCGAGTCGCTCGCGCTTCGTTCCGGCACGCGGCATCGCGGCCATCAGCCCTTCCGTGTAGGGATGGTGCGGTCGTGCGAAGAGCTCGCGCACGCCTGCCTGCTCG
Source organism: Gemmatimonadaceae bacterium (assembly GCA_035310785.1). GTDB lineage: Bacteria > Gemmatimonadota > Gemmatimonadetes > Gemmatimonadales > Gemmatimonadaceae > FEN-1250. Next base: position 204 of record DATGDQ010000419.1, read on the forward strand.
ACGATCTCTCCCGCGTACATCACGATGACACGCGATGTCGATTCGGCCACTACACCCAGGTCGTGCGTGATGAGCAGCACGGACATGGCTGTCCGCGCACGCAGCTCGGCAAGGAGCTCGAGAATCTGCGCCTGAATGGTGACGTCGAGAGCAGTGGTGGGCTCGTCCGCGATGAGCAGCGAAGGCGAGAGCATGAGCGCCATCCCGATCATCACGCGCTGGCGCATGCCGCCCGACAGTTGATGCGGATACGCGTGCGCGCGCTCGGCGGGATCCGGGATTCCGACGGTCCCGAGCATCTCGATCGCTCGCGCCCACGCGTCGCTCCGGCTGATCGACTGATGCACGCGCGGAACCTCCGCGAGCTGTGCCCCGACCGTGAACACGGGATTGAGCGCGGTCATGGGCTCCTGAAAGATCATCGCGATGCGATTGCCCCGAATCCTTCGCATCGACTCATCGTCGAGCGACAGGAGGTCCGTGCCCTCGAACTCGATCTTCGACCCAGGCTCGATGGCGCCCGGCCGCTGAATGAGTCGCAGCAGCGAGAGCGAGGTGACCGACTTTCCGCATCCGGACTCCCCCACGACGCCTACCGACTCGTTGGCAGCGATGCTGAAGGACACTCCGTCCACCGCGCGTGCAACGCCGGCGGTGGTCCGGAAATAGGTGCGAAGCTCCTCGACGGACAGCAGCGGCGCGGGACTCATCACCGGTCAACCTGATGCGGGTCCATCGCATCGCGCAAGCCGTCACCGGCGAGATTGCACGCGAGCGTGGTGATGACGAGCGCGATTCCGGGGAAGAGCGCCACCCACCAGGCGGTGGCGAGATAAGGCGTCCCGTCGTGAATGATGTTGCCCAGGCTGGGCGTCGGCGCGGGGATCCCGATGCCCAGATAGGAAAGCGCGGCCTCGTTGACGACCACGCCCGCGACTCCCAGCGTGGCGGCGACGATCACGGGTGACAGCACGTTGGGCAGTACGTGTCGGCGCATGATCGCGAGATCGCGGGCACCGAGCGCACGTGCGGCGGCGACCATGTCGCGCTCCTTGAGCGACATCACCTCGGCACGCACCAGACGGCTCGTGCCGAACCACGCGGTAAGACCGAGGATCACGATGAGCGATGACACGCTGAGCGGCGACCAGAGCGTGCCGATGGCGATGAGCAGCACGATGCGCGGAATCGCGAGAAATGCATCCACGATCCGCATCATGATCGCGTCGATCTTGCCCCCGAGGAATCCGGCGGTCGCTCCGTACGCGGTGCCGATGATGACGGAGAGCACTGTCGCGATCAGCGCGATGGTGAGCGAGAGCCGCAAGCCGTAGAGCACGCGGCTGAACACATCACGCCCGGCGAAATCGGTGCCGAACAGCAACTCGCGGGATGGAGGATGGTTGACGAGCGCCTGCGCGAGGATCTCGATCGGATCGTGCGTCGCGAGCCAGGGTGAGAGCAGGGAGATGACATAGAGCACGATCAGGGCGACGAGCGCGATCATCGCCGATGGGCGCGCGGCGTAGCGCACGAGGATGACGCGGGCGCGGCTCGTGCTTCGAAGGGGGTGCGGGTGGGGGTGGGGGTGGGCGAGGCGCCACAGCGCGACGCACAGCGCAGCGATCAGCGACGCCGCGCAGAGCCAGCGAAGCGCGAGCACCTACGCGGCGCGCACGCGTGGATCGGCGAGCGCGTAGAGCAGATCCGCGGCGATCGTGCCGATGACGACCAGCGCGCTCGTCACGAGCACCGATGACGTGACGAGCGCATAGTCGCGGCTTCCAACCGCCATCGCAGTGACGTATCCCATTCCAGGCCAGGAGAAGACGAGCTCCACGAGCACGGCGCCCCCCAGGAGCACGGGGAGCGCCAGGCCGGCGAGCGTGATGATCGGGAGCAGAGCATTGCGCAGTACATGATGGCGCGCAATCACGTCCTCGGAAACTCCCTTGGCGCGTGCCGTGACGACGAAGTCGAGACGGATGACATCGAGCATGGCCGCTCGCTGAAAGCGCGCGATGCCCGCGCACGTCATCAACACGAGCGTCGTGACTGGAAGCACGAGATGCCGCGCGTGATCGACGGTGTGCTGCCACCATCCGAACGTCGGGGCGGCGATCACGTCTTCGATGCCGCTGATCGGGAAGATCGGCAGCCAGTACGCGAAGATCAGCGCGAGCATGAGCGCGAGCCAAAAGTCCGGCATCGAATAGAAGAGAAGCGCGACGCCGCGAGTACCCCAGTCGGCGACGGTGCCGCGCCGCCGTGCCTGGAGCACACCCAGCCCCATTCCCACGGCGAAGCTGAGAAGCAGTCCCAGCACCATGAGCTCGAGCGTGCGCGGAACGTAGTCGATCAGGATATCGCGAACCGGACGCGCCTGGGAGATCGAATAGCCGAGGTCACCGCTCGCGATCGAGCGCAGATAGCAGACGTACTGCGCCGGGAGCGCGCGATCGAGACAGTAGAGATGGCGCCAGTGCGCGATCACCTCGGGAGCTGCTCGCCGCTCACCCTGATACGAGAACGGATCGCCCGGAGCGAGATGGAGCAACGCGAAGGTGAGCGTCGACACCACCCAGACGACTGCGAGCCCCTGTAGGAGGCGGCCTGCGAGCAGCCGCCGCATCGGCTAGTGAGCGCCCGTTGCGAGCGCGACGCTCTCGCGCTTCGGCGCGCGACCGCCACCGATGCTCCAATCCGCGAGATGCGCGAACCAGAGGTCCGCCCGCATGCGCGCCGGATGAACGTTCTCCGACATGCCGGCGAAGGACGGCGACTCGTACATCCAGATGCCGGGAGCGTCTTCGATGATCGTCGCGTACGCGCGCCTGTATTCGGCGATCGCGAGCGCGGGATCCGAGGTCGACACGGCCGAGTCGATCGTCTTGTCGAAGGTGGTGCTCATGTAGGAGCCGGGATTGCTCGTTCCTCCGGCGAGAGCGGCGGCCGTGCTCCACTCCTGCCGAATACCCGACGGTGTCGGATCCAGGCTCATGCCCTCGAAGGCCGCATCGAAGTCACGCGCACCCTCGCGCGCTCCCATCGTCGGGAAATCGACGGCCTCGATGTCCATGCGCGCGCCCACCTTCTTCCACATGTCCTGCAGCAGTACCGCCATCTGCTGACGCTGGGTGCTCGTCACGGGCACGAGAACCGAGAACTGCAGCGTTGCTGCGCCCTTGTGCCGCACACCATCGTTGCCCATCACCCACCCGCGCTGTTCGAGAATCCTCGACGCGCTATCGGGTGCATACGGCAGACTCGGAAGGTTGGAATCGTAGGTCGAGACAGCGGAGGTGATGGGACCCTTCGCGACGCGCGTCGAAGAATCGAA
>DATGDQ010000420.1:0-19278 GCA_035310785.1 Gemmatimonadaceae bacterium
AGCATGTTCGGGAAGATCGAGTAGTAGTACACGCGCCTCATGTCGGCTTGATCGAGATCGCCCACGGGAACGCCGCACGCCTGCCCGCTCATGGACAGGCTCTCGTGCTGCTCGTTCATCACCATGTAGCCGCCGAGGAACGGCCCCTCGAAGAGATCGTTCTCGCCGCTGTTGGACGGAGTGATCTTCGTGAGCTGCGGATGGACGGGCGAGCAGTGATAGCACTCGGAGTAGTTCTGGAACACGAGCTTCCAGTTCGACTTCACGTCGTACTCGATGGTGCGCGCGACGGTCAGTGTCGGAAGGTTGAAGCGCTCGAACCGTCCGATGAGCGCTGCGAACGCCTCTTCGAACGGCTCGGGGCTCGGATCGAGATTGATGAAGAGGAATCCTTCCCAGACCGCGATCGCGACCCCGACGAGGGGAAAGTTCTTCTTGTCGAAGCCGGGAATCGAATCGCTGGTCTGCGCGCCGACGAGGCGGCCGTCGAGTGCGTAGGTCCAGGCATGATATGGACACTGGATCGTTTCGGAGAACGTGCCCGATGCAGCCTCGCACATGCGCGCGCCTCGATGGCGGCAGGTGTTGTAGTGCGCGCGAACCTCTCCCGACTGGTCGCGAAGGACGATGATGCTCTCCTTCCCGATTGTATGCAAAAAGTAATCACCCTTGTTCGCGATCTTCGATTCGCGGCCGATGCAGATCCACCGGCGCGCGAAGATGCGCTCGAATTCCTGCGCGAACAGCTCGGGTGACGTGAAGAATTCCTGCGGCAGCGTGTGCGCGCCGGCGATCGGGATATCCCGCGTCTTGACGAACGTCGCCATATGCGAATCCGGGGAAGGATGGTGGTTTCCCAAGATGAGGAGAACGGCCGAGGCGCGAAAGGGCGCGACACCGGCGCCGGCGGTACCTGTCGCGCGGGCAGTCGGCGCGCCATAATCCTGCCGGACACGTCCCGTCGCATTCCTCCTCCGGTCTTTGTATGCAACGTATGCTCGTCGTGACCTGCGCGCTCGTCGCCCTCGGCCAGCGCGCCTCGGCACAGATGCCGGACTTCATGGCTCCCCCATACCTGCCGCCCGCGGCCACCGCCGTCACCGTCATCCGCGCGGGACGACTGGTGGACGTCGACAAGGGTGTCGTGCTCCGCGATCAGGTGATCGTGGTGCGCGGCGACAAGATCGCGTCGATCGAGCCCGCACCCGGACGCGTTCCGACGGGCGCCCGGGTGATCGACCTCTCGAAGTACACCGTGACGCCGGGGCTCATCGACTGCCACACGCATCTCGTCGGCGGCGATGAATCCGCGAACGCCTCCGCGCCGCTCGAGCGCTCGGCCGCGCAGGAGACGCTCGACGGCGTCAAGAACGCACGCCGCACGCTGCTCGCGGGATTCACGACGGTGCGCGACGTCGGCACCTACCGGGCCTACCTCGACGTCGCGCTCCGCGATTTCATCAATACTGGATACGTGATGGGGCCGCACATGGCGGTGGCGGGCGCGTACATCACGGTGAGCACGGGTGGCGGCGAAGTCACCGGGCTCGCAACCGATGTCGGCCTTCCTCCAGACATGCGCCTCGGCGTCGCCAACTCCCCCGACGAGGTGCGCCAGCGCGTGCGCGAGATTCTCAATCACGGTGCGGACCTCATCAAGGTGATCGCCACGGGTGCGGTGCTCGCGCCGGGAACGAAGCCCGGAGTGCAGGAGCTCAGCGAGGAGGAGATCCACGCGGCCGTGACGGAGGCGGCGAAGTACGGCGCGCGCGTTGCGGCGCACGCCCACGGGCCCGAGGGAATCAATGCCGCCGTGAAAGCGGGCGTCGCTTCGATCGAGCACGGTTCGCTCATGACCGACGAGTCCATTCGCCTGATGAAGGAGCACGGTACCTATCTCGACGCCGACATCTACAACGGCGACTACATCTCGACGGTCGGAAAACAGCAGGGGTGGGCCGCTGAGATCCTTCGCAAGAACGACGAGACCACGGATGCGCAGCGACAGGGGTTCCGGAAGGCCGTGGCGGCAGGAGTCAAGATCGCGTTCGGCACCGACGCCGGCGTCTATCCGCACGGGCTCAACGCGCGACAACTTCCGTACATGGTGAAGTGGGGACTCACGCCGATGCAGGCGTTGCAGGCCGCCACGATCAATGCGGCGACGCTCATCGGATGGGAAGACAGGCTCGGCTCGATTGCTCCCGGCAAGTCCGCCGACATCATCGCAGTGGAAGGCGATGGGCTCGCCGACATCAGTCGCTACACCAACGTCGCCTTCGTGATGAAGAGCGGCACCATCTACAAGGCACCGTGATGACATCCACCATTCCACGCGCGGCGTTCGCCGCGAGCCTGCTGCTTGCCTTGTTCACGCGGGCGGCTGCTGCGCAGATGCAGATACAAACGCCGGACTTCATGTCGCCGCCATACCTGAGTCCCGACAGCACGCACGTGACGGCCGTGCGTGCCGGTTGGCTGGTGGACGTCGAGGGTGGGAAGGTGCTGCGCGATCAGGTGATCGTGGTGCGCGGCGACAAGATCGTGTCCGTGGAAGCTGCGCCCGGGCACGTGCCGGCGGGCGCGAAAGTCATCGATCTCTCGAAGTACACTGTCACGCCGGGTCTCATCGACTGCCACACACATCTGATCGGTGGCGAGACCAACGCGGACATCCTCCTTCCGCTCGAGCGCTCGGCCGCGGAGGAAACCCTGGATGGTGTCGTGCACGCGCGCAGGACGCTGCTCGCCGGCTTCACCACCGTGCGCGATGTGGGGACGTTCCGCGCGTATCTGGATGTGGCGCTACGCAACTACATCAACAGCGGTCTGGTGATGGGGCCGCGAATGGCAGTCGCCGGCGCCTACATCACCGTGAGCACCGGGGGCGGCGAAGTCACGGGAATGGCCACGGATGTCACGCTGCCGCCGGACATGCGACTGGGCGTGGCCAACTCCGCCACGGAAGTGCGGCAGCGCGTGCGCGAGATCCTGAATCACGGCGCGGATCTGATCAAGGTGATCGCAACGGGCGCCGTGCTCGCGGCGGGCACCAAGCCAGGTGTCCAGGAATACAGCGAAGAGGAGATGCACGCGGCAGTGACGGAGGCCGCGAAGTATGGCGCGCGCGTTGCCGCGCACGCGCACGGCACGGCAGGAATCAACGCCGCGGTTCGCGCCGGTGTCGCGTCCATCGAGCATGGCTCTCTGCTCGACGATGAGTCGATCCGCCTGATGAAGGAGCACGGCACGTATCTGGTCTCCGATCTCATCGATGGCGAGTACATTCGGCAGACGGGAAAGGCGCAAGGATGGCCGGACGAGATCCTGCGCAAGGACGAGGCGATGGCCAAGCTCAAGCACATCGGCCTGCGAAAGGCGGTGGCGGCGGGAGTGAAGATGGCGTTCGGCACGGATGCGGGCGTCTACCCGAATGGCGAGAACGCCCAGCAGTTTCCGCTCATGATTCAGTACGGAGGCATGACGCCGATGCAGGTGCTGCAGGCCGCGACGATCAACGCGGCGACGCTCATCGGATGGCAGGATCGTGTGGGCTCGATCGCGCCGGGAAAGTCCGCGGATCTCGTGGCTGTCGAAGGCGACGGGCTGGCGGACGTCGGGAAGTTCGCTCACGTCGCGTTCGTGATGAAGACCGGCACCGTGTACAAGGCGCCCTAATTGTATACATTACCCCCGGCCGGTGCGCCGTCTCGCGCCGCTCGCGACAGCTCGCTCCCGTTGCACTCTCCGCATTGACGGGCCACTCGCCCTCTCTCTTTTCTCTTCGATACTTTCATGGCGAACAGCTACGACGTCGTTCTCATTGGCGCGGGCCACAACGCGCTCGTCTGTGCGGCCTATCTCGCGCGTGCGGGCAAGCGCGTCTGCGTGCTCGAGCGCCGCGAGCTGATAGGCGGCGCCTGTGTCAGCGAAGAGGTATGGCCCGGTTACAAGGTGTCGACGGCCGCCTACGTCAACAGCCTGCTGCGCCCCGAGATCATCAAGGAGCTCGAGTTGCACAAGTTCGGCTTCGAGCTGCTTCCGCGAAGCCCGTCGTCATTCTCGCCCTTTCCCGACGGTCGGTCGCTCATGATGGGACCCGACAAGGAAATGACGCATCGCGAGGTGAGCAAGTTCTCGCGCAAGGATGCGGACGCACTGCCCAAGTACGAGGCAATGCTCGAGCGCTGTGCGGATCTCATCGAGCCGACGCTCATGCAGACGCCGCCAAGCCCATGGAACATGCGGCCTGCCGACATGGTCCATCTCGGCAAGATGGCCTGGAAGTTCAAGAAGATGGGTCCGGATGGAGCAGCCGCGATCGAGATTCTCACCGGAGCCGCACGCCCGATTCTCGATCGCTGGTTCGAGTCGGAGAATCTGAAGGTCACACTCGCGACTGATGCGGTGATCGGCGCCATGGCCGCGCCCTCGATGCCCGGCACGGCCTACGTGCTGTTCCATCACGTGATGGGAGAATGCAACGGCGTGCGCGGCGTGTGGGGTTACGTGCGCGGCGGCATGGGTGGAATCAGCAACTCGATCGCTGCGGCGGCGAAGGCGAAGGGCGCCGAGATTCGCGTGAATGCGGAGGTCGCGCGAGTACTCGTGAAGGATGGCCGCGCCGTGGGCGTGGTGCTCAAGGACGGCACCGAAATTCGCGGGAACAAGGTCGCCTCGGGCGCCGATGCGAACGTGACCTTCCTCAAGCTCTGCGAGGAGAAGGATCTGCCCGCGGATTTCGTTTCCGGTGTGAAGGGACTCGACTACTCGAGCGCGAGTCTCAAGATCAACGTCGCGCTCAGCGAGCTCCCGAACTTCACCTCGGTCCCGGGTGCGCAGGCGGGTCCGCAGCACCGCGGCACCATCCACATCTCGCCGGACATGGACTACATCGAGCGCGCGTACGATGACGCGAAGTATGGCAAGCCGGCGGAGAATCCCATTCTCGAGTGCACGATCCCATCGGTGATCGATCAGACCGTGGCGCCTGCGGGACAGCATCTGATGTCGATGTTCATTCAGTACTTCCCATACAACATCAAGGGCGCCGAGGACAAGGCGAGCTACGATGCGGCAAAGGAGAAGTTCGCCGATCGATGCTTCGACATCCTGAACGAGTACGCGCCGAACTTCAAGAGATCCGTGATCAACCGGCAGGTGCTCTCGCCGCGCGACATCGAAGCGCGCTACGGGCTCACGGGCGGCAACATCATGCAAGGGGCGATGTCGCTCTCGAGCCTCGCGTTCATGCGGCCGCTGCCGGGTTGGGCGCAGTACAGGACTCCGATCAAGAACCTGTACTTGTGTGGAGCGGCCACGCATCCGGGTGGTGGCGTCATGGGCGCATGCGGGTACAACGCCGCGCGCGAAATTCTGAAGGACTAGCGGTCGAGTGCGCGCGGCGGCCTGAGAGCGACGATCGCCGCGCCGACCTGCCATCCACAGAGCAGCGAGACGGCGGCCAGCATCTCCGGACGCGCCTCATCGAAGAAGATTGCGCCGACGAGGCCGCCCGCCGCAGCGATCCACGCAAGCGCCGCGAGCCACCGCGGCCGCCCCGCCGTGAACCACTCCGCAGCGCCGAGTATGAGCGCGCCGAGCGCGATGAGGTAGTTGCCGAAGCGCGCGGTCATGAGCCCAACCGGGTGCATGATCTCGAACTGGCGCGTGATTGTCGTGTCACCCGCCGCCAGCGCGCTGGCCATGCGCCACGCAGGCCCTGCCATGAACGTCGTGTTGATCGCATCGAGCGCGATGCCGACAGTGATGAGCGTGAGCGCGGCGATCACGGCGCCATTCGTGGAAGTGCTCGCGGGCACGCCGACCAGGCGCACCCAGATGCCGGCGACGATCAGTCCGGTGCCGCCCAGCATGCATAGATGCATCGTGCGCCAGATGCGCATGCCGCCTATCATCCCGAGCTCCATCGCACCGGTGCCCGAGAGGATCGGATGCATGGCGGCACCGCCCGCGAGGAGCAGCGTGCCGATGAGGAGGGCGAGGGCGAGCGCGCGGGTGAGCGTGATCACTGAGATGCGGTTGTGCGGATTCCGTACGGGAGCGACGTTGGACGCATGACTACTACCAGAGTGCACGCAGCAACATACTGCGCACGTCGCGCGGCACGCCACTCGTGAGCGCCCATCCACGCCCGATGGCCGGTAAGGTCTGCGTCATCACCGGCGCGACAGCCGGCATCGGAAGGGAGACCGCGCTCGGCCTCGCAAAGCTGGGGGCCACTGTGGTGATCGTCGCGCGTGATCCGCAAAAGGCCGCGCGTACGGTCGACGAGATCTCGCGCGCGACGGGCAACGGAAACGTCGAGTCGGTGCGCGCCGATTTCGCGTCGCTGAATTCCGTGCGCGCCGCCGCCGCCGACATCCGGACACGCTATGATGCGATACAGGTGCTCGTGAACAATGCCGGCGTCGCGAACAAGTATCGAACGCTGAGTGAGGATGGATACGAGCTCACGTTCGCCGTGAACCATCTCGCGCCGTTTCTGCTCACCCGCGAGCTCTTGCCGCTGCTTCTGGCGGGAGCGCCGTCGAGAATCGTCAACGTGTCGTCGGGTGCCGAAGCGTACGGGCCGATCGACTTCGATGACCTGCAGAGTGAAAAGGGCTACCGCGGATTCGCTGTATATGGAAAGACGAAGCTCATGAACGTGCTGTTCACGTACGAGCTGGCCTCTCGGCTCTCCGGCACGGGTGTCACGGCCAACTGCCTGCACCCCGGCACGGTGGCGACCGACATGCTGCGCCAGCTGCCCCGGTGGCTGTACGCGTTGATCTCGCCGTTTCTCAGCACTCCGGAACAGGGCGCGGAAACGCCCGTGTTCCTTGCGAGCTCGCCGAGCGTGGACGGTGTGAGCGGAGGCTACTACGAAAAGAGGAAGGCGAAGCGATCATCGCGGAGATCGTACGACGCGAGTGCGCGCCAGCGGCTGTGGGCGATCAGTGAGGCGCTGATCGACGGCCACACGGGCGGATGAAGATACCGGCCGCGGCGTAGTGACAGAGTTGCGAGCGAAGCTGCGTGAGCTCGTCGTCGCGGCCGCGCGGGGGCGCGGCGCCGTGAGTGTCAGCGTCATCGCGCGGGAGGGAACCCAGCCCGAGACATACTGGGTACCGGAATCCGTGAGCGAGCCAGCGTTTCTGGCGTACAGCATCACGAAGGTGTGTACGGCTACGATGATCCTCGGGCTCTGCGATCAGCACACGCTGCGTCTCGAGGATCGACTGTCGCGATGGTTCCCGCGCGTGGCGCGGGCCGACGACATTTCCCTGCGGCGCCTGCTCAATCATACCGCCGGCATTCCCGACTACGGTGCCATTCGCGCGTACCATGAGGGTGTACGCACATCTCCCTCGACGCCGTGGACGTTCGACCGCTTCGCTGCGGAAACGTTCGAGAGGGGACTTCAGTTCGAGCCCGGGCAGGGATGGGAGTACTCCAACCCCGGATACATGCTGCTCAAACGAATTCTCGAGGAGGTGACAGGGCTGCCGTATCGAGAGCTCGTTGCGGAGCGAATCGCGCGACCGCTCGGCCTCGATGGAACGTTCGTCCCCGAGCGCGTCGGGGATCTCGCGCCGCTCGCAATGGGAACGTCCTGCGCTCTCAGCATCGATGGCTCCGCTCGAGACGTGCGCGAGCACTATCACCCCGGGTGGGTATCACACGGTGTCGTAGCATCCACCGCTTCCGACATCGTCCGCTTTCTCGATGCGCTCTTCCGCGGGCGATTGATCTCGCAGAATTCGCTCGACGCAATGTTGACGTTGGTTCCCGTGCCCATGACGCGCGATGCGGCGACGAGCTCTCCCCTGCGCGTGTCGGCGCCGAGCTACGGACTGGGTCTCATGGGAGATCCGGGATCGCCGTGGGGGCTGCTCGTCGGCCACAACGGCGGCGGCCCGTGCTACAGCGCGAGCGCGTTCCACGCGGTCGACATGGGCGGTGCATCGGTGTGCGCGATGGGAGCCATCGAAGATGACTTCAGCACGGAGGGAATCGTCGCGGCCGTGTTGGATAGCTTGCGTGCTACGCATTCGTAGCGCGATTTCGACTGCCTGCAAACGAGGAGGGTGACCCATGGATCTCGCCAGCGCACAAGCATTCGCCACTCGGTACACGGCAGCCTGGTGCAGCCAGGATCCGGCGAAGGTCGCGTCGTTCTTCGCGGAGAACGGCTCGCTCACCATCAACGCCGCTCCCCCCTCCGTAGGGCGGCAGGCAATCAGTGCCGACGCACGTGGATTCATGTCGGCGTTCCCGGATCTGGTCGTACACCTGGACTCCGTCGAGTCTCAGGGATCCGGGTTCATCTACCGCTGGACGCTTACCGGCACAAACTCGGGACCGGGTGGCACGGGCAAGCGCGTCCGCATCAGCGGTCACGAGGAATGGACGATGGGTGCGGACGGCTTGATCTCCACGTCACTCGGCCACTATGACGAGGCGGAGTACGCTCGCCAAGTACACGGGCAATGAAGCACATCGCGTGACGAAGCGTCAGAAGTCTGCTCCAGTCGATGCCATCACAGCATCACCCGATCGGTTCTCCCGCCGCCCGACACCATCACACGGCGTCGATCTGGTCGATCCTCCGCTGGTGTCTCCCACCCTCGAACGGCGTTTCCAGCCACACCTTGAGTATCGGCTCGAGCTCCGAGGCCGGCACGAGCCGCTCGCCAATGGACAACACGTTCGCATCGTTGTGCAGGCGCGCGTATCGCGCCGACTCCACGTTCCAGCACAGCGTGCATCGCACGCCCGGAACGCGGTTCGCCACGATCGCTTCACCATTGCCCGATCCGCCGAGCACGATTCCGCGCTCGAATTCGCCCAGCGCGACCGCGAGGGCAACGGGGCGAATGAACTTCGGGTAGTCCACCGATTCATCGGAGCTCGTTCCGAAGTCCGTCACGTCATGGCCCCAGCGCGCGAGAATTTCCTTGATGCGCTCCTTGTGATGAAAACCCGCGTGATCGGAACCGATGGCGATGCGCATGAATCGACGTAGTTGAAGAGATGCGACGCGAGGCAGAGTCGCGAGAAGTATGGAGCTACACTCGCGCGCTACACTCCGAACTGCCGCAGATGGTGATCGGCATGCTTGTACATCAATATCGCCCACTCTTCCGGCGACATCGGCCCGAAGAACGTGTGAGGATGCGAGGTGCACGCCTGCGAGCCGCCCTTGGCGAAGCGGTTCACCAAGGCGATCATGCGCGCGCGCTCGGCTTCGAACTCGGGTTGCTCACGCACCTTGAGGAACGGTGCCGTCGGGGCGTTCCGCCCCATCGGCTTGTCGTCGCCGACCACGGAGCGCTTGACCATCCCGCCGACGATGCGTCCGATGAACATTCGCGGAGGCTTGCGATCACCCAAGGCCGCCTCCATCGCCCGAGAGCAATGCACGAGCATCTGCGATGGCGTCATCGTTCCCCACTGGCGCTCGCTCTCGGGACGCAGCTGCGTCAGCCGCCGCTGAACTTCCGCGATGGAGTCCGGCTCGAACAGATTCTTCATGGAAACGACACCAGGAGTGAGTCTCGTGTGTATGGTGGTGGCGCGAGAGTATAATCGCCAGGTCGCGAACCCGGAACGGATGCGAATTTCGCGGCGTCGATTGGAAGTGCTGGCGCGCCCCACTCGCTGCAGCGTGCGGCGCGGCACTCGAAAATTGGCAGACTCAATTCACCACGCCGCGAAGCGCCTCCACCGGATTCGTGTGCCCCGCGCGCAGTGCTGGCAGGAACGCAGCGGCGGCACCTGCGATCAGCAGCGCGAGCGCAGCGACCGAGAAGCTCACCAGGTCAGTCGGCCGAACGCCATAGAGAATGCCACTCACCAGCCGGCTCGCGCCCAGAGCAGCAACCGACCCCGCAGCCACGCCGAAGGCGACCGGCGTGATGCCGACCACCAGCACTTCGCGGAGCACGACGCCTGGTGATGCGCCAAGCGCCATTCGCACCGCGAACTCCGCCCGCCGACGCGCCACCGCATACGACACGGCGCCGTACACGCCGATCGCGCCGAGCAACAGTGCAAGTGCCGCAAAGGCGCTGAAGAAGAAACGCAGCCGCAGTGGCGCCGCGAGTGCGGTCGACTCCACCTCATCCATCGTCTGCACGCGAGAGACGGCCACCTGGCCATTCAGCGCCGCGATCTCGCGCCGGATCAGCGGCATCACGACCGCTTCCGGAGCGGCGGAACGCACGACGAGCACGCCACCCTGTTGCACAGGCGCCTGCTCGAGTGGAATCCACATGGTGAACGGCGACTCGGCAGTCAAGGCCGTCATGTGCGTCTCGCGGACGACGCCCACCACCGTGCGCGTCACCGGATCCGGGCCCCAGTGCTCCGTGATCCGTTCGCCGATCGCGCTGTGGCCCGGCCACATGCGCCGCGCGAACGACTCGTTGATGAGCACAACGGGCGATCCGCCGGCATCGGTCGAGTCGATGTCGCGCCCCGCGGCAAGACGCATCCCCATGGCCGCGAGGAATCCTGGCGTCGCGGTGCGATACAAGCTGTTCGGGCGTCTCACTCCGGCGAGGTCCGGGCGATCCTCCACCAGCACCGGGAGCTCATACCCGAGGTCCCGGAGTGGCAGGCGGTTCGTCATGCCCGCTCGTTTCACGCGGGGCAGTGCCGCGACACGGGCAAGCGCGTCGCGAAAGAATTGACGCTGCGACGCCTCCGGCATGCCGGATGGTGGCACCAGGTTGTACGTCGTCACGCCTCGCGCATCGAATCCTGGGTCGATGTCGCGGATCTGCTCGACGGTGCGAATCAGCAGCGTGGCGCCGACCACCAGCAGCACCGCCAGCGTCACCTGGGCCGCGATGATCGCGTCGTGCACCCGCCGCACGCCATGGTGGCCCCCCTCTTCGCTGCGCTCGCGATTGACGCCGAGCTCGCGGCCGCCGCGCAACAGGTGCCGAACGGGGACGATCGAAACGATGAGCGCGATGATGAGCGCCAGTGCGAACGCAGTGGCGAACGACGTCCATCCGATCGCCACGGTGCTGCCGAATCCATGGTGGAGCGGCAGTCGCATCACCAGTACACGGAACCCCGCACTCGCGAGCGCGGAGCCCACGATCGCGGCACAGAGCGCGAGCACCAGCGACTCGGCGAGAATCTGTCGCGCGAGACGGCCCGCGCCCGCGCCGAGCGCCGCGCGCACGGCCATTTCGCCCGCGCGATCGGTCGTCCGCGCGAGAATCAGCGCCGCCGCGTTTGCGCACGCAATCAGAAAGAGCAGCGCCACCGCGCCGAGCAGGAGCAGCAGTGGCGTTCGCACGTCGCCGAGGAGATAGGTGCGAATCGGAATCGCGTGCGCGCCTTTCGTCTTGTCTTCGGCATCCGAATAGGTGAAGCGGATGCCGAGCTGTTTGGCGAGGCGTTGGACATCGCGGTGCACGAGAGCCGGGGATACGCCGGGTGTCGCGCGCGCGACCAGAGTCAGATATCGAACCTTGTACATGGTGTTCGCCGGATCGACGCGGAGCGGGCGCCATGCGCGTATTTCGGGAGTCGGGAAGAAGAATCCGGGTGGCATGACGCCGATCACCGTCACCATCTCTCCATCGAGCGCGATCTGACGTCCAATGATGCTCGGCGCACCGCCGAAATCCTGTCGCCAGACGGGATCACTGATGACGATCACGGGTGATGCGCCCACCCGGTCGTCGTTCGCGTCGAACATCCGCCCCAACGCCGGATGCACGCCGAGCACGTCGAACAGCGTTGGAGTGCTCAGCACGAAGGGAAGCACGGTGGCGCCCGTCGCGTCCGGGCTCGGCGCGTACGGAGCGGCATCGGTGGAGTAGGCCGCGATCTGGTCGAGCACCCCGAGGCGCTCGCGGACGAAGTCGTACTCCTCTGTGCTCCACTTGTCGTCCATCCAGAAGACGTGAACGCGACTCGCATTTCCATAGGGCAGGCGACGAAGCATCAGACTGTCGACGACGCTGACCAGCGAGACGCTCGCGCCAATTCCGAGCCCGAGTGCCACGAGCACGATCGCGGAAAACCCGGGGCGGCGCTGCAGCTGTCTCAGCGCGTGGCGCGCGTCGGAGAGCAATTCCGCGAGCATCGAGACGCCCCAGCCTTCCCGTGCTCGCTCGGCCTCCAGTGCGAGCGTGCCAAAATGCCGCCCTGCCTCCCACTCTGCCTGCGACGCGGACAGTCCACGTTCGCGCAGCTTCACGACGTCCATCGAGCGATGAAACTGGAGCTCCTCGTTCAGCTCTCGATCGGCAGTGTCCCGGTCGAACACTGCGCGTGCACGAAAAACGAGATCGTGAAGCCAGCGCCACATGTGAGTGATCCTCAGCGCGTGGAGAGAATGAGCGCGACTCCACCCGCCAGACGCTTCCACGCCTTCGTCTCGGCGACGAGCCGCCGTCGCCCGGCGATGGTGAGGCGGTAGTATCGCGCGCGCTGTCCGTTCTCCGTGACGCGCCACTCGGAGTCGATCCAGCCTTCGCGGGTGAGGCGGTGCAACGCCGCGTACAGGGCACCCGGTTGAATTCGCAGCGCGTCGCGCGAGAGGCGCTGCATGGCCTGCCCGAGTCCCCACCCGTGCATCGGCTCGATCTCGAGGAGCTTGAGGATGAGCATGTCGGCGGTGCCGCGAATGATGTCGCTCGACGCAGTGGTCACGGCGGCTCCCAAGAGCTATCAGTTACAGAGAGCTTATCGCGGGAGATGCAGGGAAGTCAAGCGCGACCGGTTTGTGCGGCGCTCGCCCTCCTATCGCACGAGCCCTAGTACTGCGCGAGCCAGCGGTTGGTGGCCGACAGCGTCGCCAGCACCGCGGCCGTCTCGACGTCTTCCCGCACCTCGCATACGCCGGTGAGCGGCACCATCTCGCGGCCTCGTCTGGCGGCGACCGCAACGACGACGTAGCGACGCTCGAGCGAATCGACGAGCAGCACGTGCTCGATCGCCGCCGTCTGTGCCGCGATGTCCGCGGCTCCGAGCGCCGCCAACGTGGCGCGCGAAGCCAGCTCGGCTCGCGAGCGCTCCGACGACGCCCCGGTGACTTCCCCACTCAAGACGAGCGCACCCCTGCGCAGCGACACTCGACACGTAATTCCCGACGCTCGCGAGCGACGCACTTCGAGATCCTCGAAGTAGACGCTGCGTCCGAGTCGCGGCGAGCCGTCGGCGTCTGCGGTGAGGATGTCGCTCGAGCGGCGCTGCTCGAACGACGCGCCGGGCTCGCTGCTGCGAGCGGGGGCCGATCCCGTGCGCGCATTCACGTGTGCGACGAAGATCTGCTCGGGCGCGATCCTGAGATCGAAGGTGGTTCGCAGCGTCTCGTCGACCGTGTGAATGAGCGCACTGGTATCGACGCCTGCCGCCACCATGAGATGAATCCCCACGATCTCGCCCGTTGGCCGGACCTCGACTCGTGCGAGCGTCACCCCCGGTAGCGACACGAGGTGCTCTTCGAGCGACGTCAGCAACGCGCGCGGAATTCCCGCGCCGCCGGAACCGCGGCGCGGGAACTGGGGCGACGGGGGCTCGTTGCCCTCTGGGTTGCTGAGCTCGCTAAATTTGGCCAAAGAATAGGCCGGAGCTCGTCAAGGACGAGTACCGACGGATGCGGGTGAGACCAGCGGGACTTTCGGACCCGCAATGTATGGTGAGTTGTATCACAGGGGGCTATCACGTGCCGGACGGACATCATCACGCCGGTTCTGGCCGTTGGCGCGGCCTAACCTAATTTATATGGCCTTGTGCCACAATGTGTTACGCTTTTAGCCCGCCGAGGAGCCCACCCATCGCGGCGACGGCCGTGCGTCACGTTCCGGCGACGACTTTCAGGGAGCCGCGGCGGAATCGCGCTCCGGACCCTCTCCGTGGAGGTCTGCGCGAAGCTCGACCTGCACGCTGAGCGGATACTGCATGGACCCGTTGAAGTCCCGCACCGCGCCGGTGATCGAATCGCGGTCCCACTGCGCGAGCGAGATGCGATCCGAGCTCGCCCGAAACGCTCGAAGGTCACCAACCGAGAGTCCCCTGGTCTTGATCGGATGATTCAGGCTGTCGGCTTTCCAGGGATGCGTATGCCAGCTTCCGACCGCGTCATCGCTGTCGTCGCACTCGCCGGTCACCGCCGCTGCGAACCCGCGCTCATCCTTCGGCGTCGCCCACGACGTGATCCAGAGGGTATCCGTCGACACCTTGCCGTGCAGACACCGCATCGTCTCGCGCCAGATCGGAGAGCCCCGGCCGTAGTTCATCGCGTTGACGTTCGGATGATACTTCTTCCATCCGGAGGTCGAATGCAGAAACACCAGATTCATCGAGTCGCGCACATCGTTGGCCACGAGGATGACGCGCACGGGAATGGAAGTGGGCGGCAGCGGCGCTTTGGCCGCGGCCAGCGCACTGCACACGAGCGCAGGGATCAGTAGAGTGCGGGGCAGCACTCTCCGGTGAATTCCACTCGTTCCGCGAGCCAACCGATCGATGATCATTGGGCGCCTCCCGCCCGATTCTGCGCGTTCACGTAGCCGAGCGCGCGCAGCATCCCTATCATACGATCGACGATTGAACCCGCCGCGCGCTTCACTCGAGCATGACTAACGGAGGAATCATGCCGCGCCACGCCCGAGTACTGGTCCTGCTCCTGTCGACATCGGCTGCAGCCTGCGGGTCGCCTGGCACACTCAATACGAGCGGGCCTTTCGACATTGCCCGCACTCCCGATGAGGGACTGCGATATTTCGTTACACGCGATCTCCTCACGGTCGACGCGAAACTCAGCCAGTTCCACGAGGTTGTACGTGGCCGAAGCGGCGTGTGCGAGCCTCACGATTCGCTCGCGACGTCGTGGACGCTCACCGTCACGACGGTTCCCGACCGTCGGCAGGCCTATCGGCTCGGCCTCACTCCCTCCGCGCTGATCGACCAAACACTTGGCGTCAAGGTGAGCGAGACCGGTGTGCTCACCTCGCTCAACTACGCGGGGGTTGACCAGCGCGCCGCCATCGCAACCACGATAGCGCGGGGAGTCGCCGGCGTGGTCGGCGCCATCACCCGCGGTGGACTCGGGGCGGCGCGCGACACGATCTGCGCGACACCGGGAAGAGCGAGGGCGGCGCCCGTATCGACGCGACACGTCGTTCGCACCTTCGATCTGACGGAGCTGCCGCCGGCGCCCGATCCCGCGGCCACCTGGTCCGCGATCTCGCGACAGGACGCGACCTTCACGCACGACCTCGAGCTCTTCACGCAGGCGAACCTGTTCGTGAGCGTCTCGGCGCTACCGGAGCCTACGAGCGAGCTCGAACCGGCGCCGAATTCGAAAGGCGCGCCGATAGGCTGCACCGGCGCGGACTCCGTATGCGCAAAGATCTATTTTCGCGAGCCGATCATGCGCGTGATTCGCGTGCACGTGGCGGACGCGATCGATCCGCGCAATACGACATTCACCGTCGGCGAAGAGCGCATCGCGCCGCTCGTCTCCGCCGCCGATCCGATCCTTCACGTCGCATTCGGCACTCAGGTGCTCGGCGCCGGAAAGATGGCGCTCACGTTCGGTGAGCACGGAAACGTCACCGGGGTGGAGCAATCGTCGAGCGCGGCCCTCAACGGCGCGGGGCAGGCGGCAACTGCCATCGTCGAGGGCGCGCATGCCGGGTACGATGCGGCGCTCAAAGCCCGCATCGATGAGCTCGAGCTCGAGATCAAGGCGGCAAAGGAAAACGCAGCGCTCCGCAGCACGCAATCATCCGACACCTCGACAATCACTCCATGACGCGCCAGCGCTCCGCCACTCCGCTTCTGCTTGCGACGCTCGCGCTCTCTGCTCTTTGCCTGCCGTTTGTCGCGATAGCCCAGGGAGACACGGGAGCCGCTGCACCCCGAGAGCGCACCGTGTTGCACGCCGCACATCTCGTCGAGCCTCGGACGGGCAAGCGAATCGACAACGCGATGATCGTGGTCGACAGCGGCAGGATCGTGTCCGTGACGTCGGGCGGCGCCGTGCCCGCGGGTGCCACGCTGATCGATCTGGGAAACGCGACCGTGCTCCCGGGATTGATCGACGTGCACACGCACCTCTCGGGAGAGAGCCACGACTACTACACCGACCTCTTTCGTCACAGCCCCATCGATGACGCCGTTCGGGCGCACGTCTATGCGAAGCGCACCCTGGAGGCGGGATTCACGACGGTGCGCGATGTCGGCGCTCCGGAGCTCATCGATGTCGCGCTGCGCAACGCCATCAACGAGGGCGTGGTGGAGGGGCCGAGGATGCTCGTGGCCACGCTCGCGCTGAGCGCGACGGGCGGGCACGGGGATCTCAATGGATTCTCGCCCTATGTGCATGTTCAGCGTATGTCCAACATCGCTGACGGAGTCGACGAGGTGCGGAAGGCGGTGCGCGTCAACGTCAAGTATGGTGCGGACTGGATCAAGGTGCTCGCGAGTGCGGGCGTGCTCTCGGAGGAGGAGGCGGTTGGGGCGCCGCAGTACTCGCAGGAGGAGCTCAACGCCATCGTGGCCGAGGCGACGACGTGGGGACGGAAGGTCGCCGCGCATGCGCATGGCGCGGAGGCGATCAAGCGTGCGACGCGAGCGGGCGTGGCGTCGATCGAGCACGGCGGGCTCGTGGACGAGGAAGGCGTGCGGCTCATGAAGGAGCACGGCACGTATCTCGTGCCGGACATCTACACGGACGCGTACATACTCGAGCACGGCAAGGAGATCGGGCTTCCCGACAAGATGATCGAGAAGGAGCGCCAGCTGCGCAAAGCGCAGAACGTGAATTGGCGGCGCGCGATCGCGGCGGGAGTGAAGATGGCGTTCGGCACCGACGCCGGAGTGTATCCGCACGGCACGAACGCGAAGCAGTTCAAGTACCTGCTCGAGCTCGGACTGACACCGCTCCAGACCATCCAGATGGCGACATCCAACGCTGCGGATCTTCTGGGCTGGTCGGACAAGGTCGGCACGCTGGTCCCCGGAGCGTGGGCGGACCTGATCGCGGTGCGCGGCGATCCGCTCGCCGATGTCACGGTGCTCGAGCGACCGTCGTTCGTGATGAAGGGTGGACGAGTATATCGCAGCGCGGCGGCCGCGGATTCGGGCGGAGCACACTGAGCCGCTGTGTTCGCCCGGTAAATAGGGCGTCGACGTCTGGCAGATTCCGATGCGGACTCGTATCTTCGCTGCTCAGCGTCTCTTAATGCAGGGCATGGGCACCAGGTGACGAACGCTCTCGATCGGCTACGAGCCGCTCTTGCAGGGCAGTACGAGATCGTGCGTGAGCTGGGACGCGGTGGCATGGCGACTGTTTATCTCGCGAAAGATCTGAAACACGATCGCGAGGTAGCAATCAAGGTGTTGCTTCCGGACTTGGGGATGGCACTCGGGCCGGAACGCTTCCGTCGCGAAATCCAGCTCGCCACGAAGATCAGCCATCCGAACATTCTGGCGCTCTACGATTCTGGAGAGACGCCGGATCACTTGTTGTACTACGTGATGCCGTTCATCCCGGGTGAATCGCTGCGGGCGCGGCTCGACCGCGATCGCCAGCTCTCCGTGGACGACGCCGTGCAGATCACGGTGGAAGTCGCGTCAGCCCTCGACTACGCGCATCGCAACGGCATCGTCCATCGTGACATCAAGCCGGAGAACATCCTGCTCGACGACGGACACGCCATCGTCGCCGACTTCGGTATCGCGCACGCGATCAGCGCGATGGGCGAAGAGAAGCTCACGCAGACCGGGATCACGCTCGGCACGCCGACGTACATGAGCCCCGAGCAGGCGATGGGCGAGAAGGACATCGACGGACGCAGCGATGTCTATGCGCTTGGTTGCGTGCTGTACGAGATGATCGCGGGCACGCCGCCGTTCGTGGGCCCCACTGCGGCGTCGATCATCGCGCGCCACACCATGGATCGCGTCCCGTCGCTCGCGATCGTGCGCGAGAACGTGCCGGATGAGCTCGAGGACACGGTGCTGCAGGCGCTCGCGAAGATTCCGGCGGATCGCTTCAAGACGGCAGGGCAGTTCGCGGAGGCGCTGCAGCGGCCGAAGGGCGCGACGTATTCGAGGCGCGTCGAGGCGGCGCGCAGCGCGACGTCGGCGATGCGCGCGATGTCCCCGGCAGCGAAACGGAAGAAGCTCGCGCTTCGCGTGGCGGCGGTGCTGCTGCCTGTCGCGCTTCTGGGCTGGGGCGCATGGCACTACACGAGCGGCGCTCGCATTCGTGGCGCGGGCGCCAGCACGGGACTCGATCCGCGGCGCATCGCGGTGATGTACTTCGAGGATGACAGCAAGACGCACGATCTCAAGTACCTCGCCGATGGACTGACCGAGGCGCTCATCTCGCGATTGAGTGCGGTATCCGGTCTCGACGTGGTGTCGACGAACGGGGCGGCGCTCTTCCGCGACAGCACCGTGGCGCCGGACAGCATCGCGCGAGCGCTCGGCGCGGGCACGCTCGTCGTGGGCTCGATCGAGCCCGACAAGGACAAGTTGCGAGTGAGCGTGCGGCTCAAGGACGGCACGGGCACCGATTTCGAGCGTGCGAGCTTCGAGCAGCCGCGCGGAAATACGCTCGCGCTGCGCGACTCGCTCGCGACGCGCGTCGCGGAGTTCCTGCGCCGCCGCCTGGGACGCGAGGTCCTGCTGCGCGAGCAGCGCGAGGGGACGAAGAGCGCGGATGCGTGGGCGTTGCTGCAGCAGGCCGAGCAGCACGATCGCGCCGAGCAGGCGGCGATGAAGGCGAGCGACACCGCTGGAGTGCTGCGCGAGGTCAAGAGTGGCGACACGCTGCTGGTGCAGGCACGGACGCTGGATCCTGCGTGGGTTGCGGTGCCGACGTTGCGCGGCACGCTCGCGTACCGGGCCTCGCGGTTCTTCGGCGACGATCAGACGAAGGCGTCGCACTGGATCGACATCGGGCTAGCGCATTCGGACACGGCGCTCTCGTTGTCGCCGGAGAACCCGGATGCATTGGAGCTCCGCGGCACGCTTCGATACTGGCGGTATCTCCTCGCTCTCGAACCGGGTGCGGACGCGGCGAAGAAGCTGCTCGAGAGTGCGCAGACGGATCTGGAGCAGGCGGTCAAGATCAATCCAGCGCAGGCGGGCGCGTGGGGCGTGCTCAGCTCACTGCTGGTGCGGACCGATGATGTGACGGGCGCGAAGCTCGCGGCACGGCGCGCGTACGATCAGGATGCATATCTGTCCAACATCGATCTGATCGTAAATCGGCTGTTCACGCTGTCG
>DATGDQ010000421.1:0-5631 GCA_035310785.1 Gemmatimonadaceae bacterium
GAGGTGAAAGTGGCGAGTCCAGAGCGCGAGAATGGCAACGATGGCGGCGACTCCCGTGACGATGTGGAGCGGAAGCGCCCACGGTCCGGTCATGAGCATCTGCCTCACCATCGGCGCCTCGGTCCACGAGAGCGCGAGCACGCCGAATGCGATCACGAACACGACGGCGGCAGCCCAGAGTGCGCGCGTGCGAAAATCCTCCTGCAGCTCGGTGCCCTCGGTTTCGACGGTAAGATAGACCGCCGCGAGGAACGAGAAGAGTGCGAGGGCGAGCAGCCCGACGCCGAGCCCGAAGAGTGTCAGCCACGGTCTGATGAAGTGGTCGACGAACGAGCCCGGCTCGGAGAACGCGGCCGCGCCGATGGCCCCGGTGGCGACGGCACCGATGCACATCCCGAGGAGCACGGGCGTGACGATGCTCGCGATCGCGAACACTCGACCCCATCGCAGCTGTGCGATATCCCGGTCACTGCCATAGCTGCGAAAGATGAACGCCGAGCCGCGCAGCACGATCCCGATGAGCATCAGTGTGAGCGGGATGTGCAGCATGATCGCGATCGACGAGAACGCGGCCGGGAAGCACGTGAAGAGAAGCACGATGACGAGGATGAGCCACACGTGATTGGCTTCCCAAATCGGCGCGAGCGCGTGCGAGATCACATCGCGCTGCGCCTTGTTCCGCGGGCCGCGCGCGAGGAAATCCCACACGCCGCCGCCGAAGTCCGCACCGGCGAGCAGCACGTACGCGTTGAGCGCCAGCATCACGATTCCCGCGATCAGGATGGCGGCGGTGAACGTCATGCGGCGCTCGCCTGGCGTGGCACGGGATCCTCCTCGCGCGGGCTCCGCAGCACCTGCTGATACAGCAGCAGCACGACGATGATGCCGAGGAAGCAGTAGAGCGCGGTGAAGGTGAGAAATGGCACGATCAGCCCGGGCATCGGCGTCACGGCGTCGGCCGTCCGCAGGATTCCGTAGATCACCCACGGCTGCCGGCCGAGCTCCGTCACCATCCACCCTGCCTCGATGCACAGAAATCCCATTGGCCCGCAGAGCACGACGGCGATCAGCATCCAGCGACGCGCGACGATGTCGCGCCGTCGCCAGAACATGAGCAGCACGACGGCGGAAACGAGCGCCATGAATGTCCCGAGCCCGACCATGACATCGAACGAGAGATGCACGATCGCCACCGGTGGCCACTGGTCGCGCGGAAACGCGTCGAGCCCCTTCACCTCGGCATCGAGCTCGTGAAAGGCGAGCAGCGACAGTCCGTGCGGAATCTCGATCGCGTACTTCGTGCGCCTCTCCTCCTCGCTCGCGATGCCGCCCACGTTGAGCGGCGCCCCGCGGATCGTCTGGAACTGCCCCTCCATCGCGGCGAGCTTCGCCGGCTGTTGCCGCGCGACATAGCGCGCCGAGATGTCTCCGGCGAGCGGCTGGATCAGCGCCGCGGGCGCTCCGACGAGGAGCGCGATGATGAGCGCACGCCGGTGAAAGGCATTCCTCGGATCTCGAAGGAGCATTGCCGCGTGGATGCCGGCAACCGCGAATCCGGTGGCGGCGTACGCGGCGAGCGTCATGTGCAGCGTTTGAGGAAAGGCCGCCGGCGTCATCATCGCCGCGATGGGATCGATGTTCGTGAACTTTCCGTCGACGAGCGTGAATCCGCGCGGCGTATTCATCCACGCGTTGGCGATCACGACGAAGATGCCGGAGATCGCGCCGCTCGCGGCCACGATCACGCCCGCGATCACGTGCGCCCGTGGTGAGATTCGATCCCACCCATAGAGATATACGCCGAGGAAGATGGCTTCGGTGAAGAACGCGAAGCCTTCGAGCGAGAAGGGCATGCCCACGATGGGACCTGCCGCCCGCATGAAGGCCGGCCACAACAATCCCAGCTCGAAGCTCAGGACGGTGCCGGACACGGCGCCCACCGCGAACAGAATCGCGGTGCCCCTCGACCAGCGCTTCGCGAGCTCCAGATACCCGACATCACCGGTTCGCTGCCAGCGATGCTCCGCGATCACCATCAGCGCGGGCATTCCGATTCCAACGACCGCGAAGACGATGTGAAATGCCAGCGACACTCCCATCTGCGATCTGGCGGCGAAGAGGTCGCGCATGAACGAACAGTCGCAGAACCGGTGAGGTCGCGCAACCGGCGAACGCAATGGGCGCGCTTGCCGGTCTCGACGCCGCGCGCGACTATTTCTCCGTGCGGTCTCTGCTCCTCCTCGTCGGGGTGCTTCTCCTCGCCCACAGCTCGCTGCTGTTCGTCCATCCCGCGCCAGCCATGCCCGTGGCGAGCAGTGGCGGGCTCGACATCGGCATCGTTTTCGATGTCGGAGGACGCGGCGACAAGTCGTTCAACGACGGCGCATATCGCGGTGGCGCGCGCGCGGAGCGCGATCTCGGCGCGCACATCCATCTCATCGAGCCCGGCGAGGGATCGGATCGCGAGGCCGGCCTGAGACTGCTGGCGGCCGAGCACGTGAGCCTCGTCGTCGGCGTCGGTTTTATCTTCAGCGATGATCTGGCCGCGCTGGCGAAGGAGTATCCCGACACGCGCTTCGCGGGGGTCGACTATGCTCTCGCGCTCGACTCGGCCGGGAACGTCATTCAGCCGCCACCGAATCTCGCGGCGCTCAGGTTCCGTGAAGAGCAGGGCTCGTTTCTCGTGGGCGCGCTGGGGGCACTCGCCGGACAATCGAAACGGCTCGGCTTCGTCGGCGGAATGGACATTCCCATCATCCACAAGTTCGAGGCGGGCTATCGCGCGGGTGTGAAGTACGTGTGCCCGGACTGCACGGTGATTGCGCAGTACGCGGGCGTCACTCCGGAAGCATTTCGAAATCCGGAGCGAGGAAAGGAGCTCGCGCTCAGCCAGTACCAGTCAGGCGTGAACGTGATCTTTCACGCCTCCGGCTCGACGGGGCTCGGAGTGCTCGAGGCGGCGCGACAGACCGGAAAGTTCGCGATCGGAGTGGATGCCGATCAGTACGCGGAGGCGCCCGGCCATGTCCTCACGTCGATGGTGAAGCGCGTCGACGCGGTGGTATTCGACCAGATCCAGAAGGTGCGCAACGGCACCTTCCATGGCGGGGTGCAGGAGTACGGCCTTGCCGAGGATGGCGTCGGCTACGTGTACGATGAGCACAACCGCGCGCTGATTCCGGATGACGTGCACTCGCGCGTCGAGCAGATCCGGCGCGACATCATCGCCGGACGTATCGTCGTGCCCGCAGCGCGATGAGCGCGATACTCGGCGGCGCGCCCGCCGTGCGCATGTCGGGACTCGCGAAACGCTTCGGCGAGTGCCAGGCGGTGCGCGATGCGTCACTCGACGTGATCCAGGGCGAGATACACGCGCTCGTTGGTGAGAACGGCGCCGGCAAGTCGACGATGATGCGCATCCTCGCGGGGATCTATCCACCGGACGCCGGTGCCGTCGAGGTGTTTGGACGGAATGTCTCGGGATGGACTGCCAGGCAGGCGATCGATGCCCGCGTCGGGATGGTGCACCAACACTTCATGCTCGTCCCCACGCTCACCGTTGCCGAGAACGTCATTCTCGGCCGCGAGCCGAGGCGCGGAGTCGCGCTCGACACCGCGCGCGCCCAACGCGAAGCGGAGGAGGCCGCGGAGCGCATGGGCTTCCGAATGGACGTTCGCCGATACGTGAGCGAGCTGGGTGTGGGCGAGCAGCAGCGCGTCGAAATTCTCAAGACTCTCGTACGCGGCGCGCGCATTCTCATCCTCGACGAGCCGACGGCGGTGCTCTCGCCCCTCGAAGTGCAGGAGCTGTGGCGCGTGCTCCGCGCACTGCGGGACGAGGGTGGAACGATCATCCTCATCACGCACAAGCTGGACGAGGTCACCGAGATCTCGGACAACATCACGGTCGTGCGGGCGGGCCGCACCGTTGCGAGCTTTCCCACGGCTGGAACCAGCACCGCCGCGATCGCGCGCGCGATGGTGGGTCGCGACGTGGCGCTCGGGGGAGACGCACCTCGCGAGGGCAAGAGCGCCGTAGCGCGCGTGTCCGATGGCACGCCCGCGCTCGAGGTTCACAAGCTGATCGTCGCCGGTGAGCGGCGCGCTCGCACGGTGGTCGACGTCTCGTTCGCCATTCAGCCAGGCGAGATTCTGGGGATCGCAGGCGTGGAAGGGAATGGCCAAAGCGCCCTCATCGAGGCGATCGTCGGTCTCCGCAGGGCGCAGAGCGGCGAGATTCGCCTTGCCGGGAGCGATGTCACGGGGACGTCCGTGCGCGAGCGTGAGGCGCGCGGGCTCGCGCATATCCCGGAGGATCGTCATCGGCGCGGCCTCGTGCTCGACTTCTCCATCGCGGACAACCTCATCCTCGGTCATCAGCGTGCGTACGAGCATCGCGGCCTGCTCGATCGCAAGCGCATCCTCGGCGACGCCCGCGCGGCCATCGAGCTCGCGGACATCCGCCCCGCGGATCCGCTGCTCCCCGCGCGCGCTCTCTCGGGCGGCAATCAGCAGAAGATCGTGATCGCACGCGCGCTCGCGCGCGAGACGCCGGTGCTGATCGCGGCGCAACCCACGCGCGGCGTCGACGTCGGCGCGATCGAGCTCATTCATGCCCGGCTTCGCGCGGCACGAGATGCGGGCACGGGCATCCTGCTCGTGAGCGCAGAGCTGTCGGAGATACTCGCGCTGTCCGATCGAGTCGCGGTGATGTACGGCGGGAGGATCGTCGCGATCGTTCCCCGCGCGCAGGCGAGCGAAGCGTCGCTCGGACCACTCATGACGGGTGTGTCCGCAGCATGATCGCATCGTGACCGGCGCAAGCGGCGTCTCGACGGCCGGCAATCCTCCTCCCGAGACGATGCGCGGCCCGCTCGATCGTCTCGTCGAGGCCGTGCTGCCGCCGCTCGTCGCCGTGCTCCTCTCGATCATCGCCGGCGACATTCTCATTCTCGCAATCGGGCAGTCGCCTGGCGCGGTCTACCGGCTAATGATCGAGGGCACCTGGGGAAACGCGTACGGACTCGGGCAGGTGCTGTACAAGACGACGACACTCATCTGCACAGGCCTCGCCGTCGCCGTGGGATTGCGCGGGGGTCTGTTCAACATCGGCGCCGAGGGACAGCTGGCCGCAGGGGGATTGGCGGCGGGGCTCGTCGGACTCGCACTTCCGTACGGAACGTCGGCGTTGGTCGCGGTGCCGCTCTGCGCGGTCGCGGCGCTCTGCGCGGGTGGTGCAGTCGGATTCGTGCCGGGCCTGCTTCGCGCCAGGTGGGGCGCGCACGAAGTGATCACGACGATCATGCTCAATTTCATCGTGCTCGCGCTGCTCGGCTGGATGCTCTCGACTCACCTGCGGGTGCCCGAGACGCTGCACACGCAGGCGATTCACGCGGGAACGCTGCCGCGCCTCGCCGCCTGGTGGCCTTCCTTCCATGGTTCGGCGGCGAACGGCTCGATCGTGATCGCCCTTGCCGCAGCGCTCCTCGTGGAGATCTATGTCTTCCGTACGCGCGGCGGCTTCGAGCTGCGCGCGGTGGGACTGCAGCCGGATGCCGCCGAGAGCGCCGGCATCAGTGTCGGACGCACGTGGATTCGTACGCTCACGATCAGCGGCGCGCTCGCGGGCCT
>DATGDQ010000422.1:0-2256 GCA_035310785.1 Gemmatimonadaceae bacterium
CCGAATCCGCGCGGAGCAGGCCCAGGGCAGGCTGGTGGCGATGACCGGCGACGGAACGAACGACGCGCCGGCACTCGCCCAGGCCGATGTCGGCGTCGCCATGAACACCGGCACGCAGGCGGCCAAGGAAGCTGGGAACATGATCGATCTCGATTCCAATCCGACGAAGCTCATCGAGGTGGTGGAGATCGGCAAGCAGCTGTTGATGACGCGCGGGGCCCTCACGACCTTCTCCATCGCGAACGATGTCGCGAAGTACTTCGCGATCATTCCCGCAATGTTCGTCGTCACCTTTCCGGCGCTGCAGGCACTCAACATCATGCGCCTCCACTCGCCGCAATCCGCGATCCTGGCCAGCGTGGTCTTCAATGCGCTCATCATCATCGCGCTGATCCCGCTCGCGCTTCGCGGCGTACGCTATCGCCCCGCGCCGGCGACGATGATTCTGCGACGGAACCTGCTGCTCTACGGAGTCGGCGGCCTCATGGTGCCGTTCCTTGGCATCAAGGCCATCGACGTTCTGCTCGTCTCCCTGAAGCTCGTCTAAGAGGGGCGCGATCATGCTTCGCAAACAGCTCCGGCCAGCGATCATGATGACGATCGTTCTCATGATCATCACGGGCGGCATCTATCCCGGAATAGTCACCGTGCTCGCGCAGTTGATCTTCCCGCGTCAGGCAAACGGCTCGCTCATCACGAGCTCGACGGGTCGAGTCACCGGAAGCGCGCTGATCGCTCAGGGATTCTCCAGGCCCGAATACTTCCACCCGCGCCCGTCGGCCGCGGGCGGTGGCTATGATGACACTGCGTCGTCGGGTACGAACAAGGGCCCGACGGATCGCAAGCTCGCGGACACCCTCATCGAGCAGGCCGTCGACAGCGCCGTCGCGCAGGACGGAGCCGTGCGAGGCAAGGTGCCGTCCGACATGGCCACGTCCTCGGCGTCCGGGCTCGATCCCGACATCTCGCCGGCGAATGCGGCGCTGCAAATCGCTCGCGTCGCACGCGCGCGAGGTGTGACCGAGAGCGCCGTGACGGCAGTCGTATCGGCGCACACGCTCGGCCGTCAATTCGGCTTCTTCGGAGAGCCGCGAGTGAACGTGCTGCTGCTCAATCTCGCGCTCGACTCGTCCTTCAGTCGAGTCGCGAAATGATCGGAGGCTCGTCCGGCGCCATGCATCTGACAAGCTGCGCCTGTGCGCTCGTGCTCGCGCTCCCGCAGGGGCTGCGCGCGCAGAGCGCGGATACCACCGCGAAGGCCACGGCGGTGGACAGTCCGACTGCTCCGGCTGCATCCCGCGACACCGCCGTGAAAGTCTCGTTCGGCGGCTTCGTCGATGGCTACTACGCATACGATTTCAATCGCCCGCCCTCCATCGACCGTTCCTACACGACGCAACCCGCGCGACACAACGAGTTCAACATCAACCTCGCCCACGTCGAGGCGAAGGTCGATGGCGCTCGCGTCCACGGGCGGCTGGCGCTGCAGGCGGGAACGTCGGTCCAATCCAACTACGCCGGCGAGCCGACGATAGGCGCGGTGAGCGGATCCTCACTCAGCAGACACATTCAGGAGGCGTACGCGGGATACAGGGTCGCCGACAAACTCTGGATCGACGGCGGCATCTTCTTTTCGCACATTGGGAACGAGACGTGGATCTCGCGCGACAACTGGACGTATTCGCGCTCGTTCGTCGCGGACTTCACGCCTTATTACGAGACTGGCGTCCGTGCAACCTGGCAGGCGACGCCGGCATTGACGGTGACCGGAGTGGTGGTGAACGGCTGGCAGAACATCTCCGAGACGAACTCGGACAAGGCGGTCGGTGTGCGGCTCGACTATGCGCTGTCGCCCAGCGTGACCGTGAGCTACGACGATTTCCTGGGCAACGAGCAGCCGGATTCCGTCCGTTCGCGACTCCGCATATTCAACGAAGCGCTCCTGAAAGCGCAGGTGACCAGCGCGTTCGGCCTCGAGCTCACGGCGGACTACGGCGTCCAGCGGCGAGCGAGCGGCGATGGCAACGACGCATTCTACATCGGCGCCGTTGTCGCCAGATGCGCGCTCAATTCGAAAGTGGCGCTCAACGGACGAGTCGAATACTTTAGCGATCGAAACGGCATTCTGACCAGCGTCCCAGCCGGAGCCGATGGTTTTCGCAGCGGCGGCGCGTCCATCGGCGTGGATGTCGTCCCGCAATCGAGGCTCCTGTGGCGTACCGAGCTGCGCGGCTTCATCGCCCGCGACCGGGTCTT
>DATGDQ010000423.1:0-7263 GCA_035310785.1 Gemmatimonadaceae bacterium
TGCCGGGGCGAGGCATCTCGGTGACATGGGCAATCCGGGTGTGGGGGGTTCTGACCGTTCGGCACGAGCGCCGGCGTCGTTCATCACATCAGAAACGACGCGCTGGGCGATTCTTCTCACGCGCTCGAATGATTCGGGTCCTCGACTAATTCGAACACGAAGGGCGAGCGCGAAATACGCGCTCGCCCTCTGCCTCCCAACGATCCGTGCCCTCAGCTCGCGATCGCCGGACGCGGCTTGATGTACCCCATCTCGACGGCATAGGCCGCCAGCTTCTTCTGCAGCACACGTCGACCGCGGAACAGCCGCGACTTCACCGTCCCCTCGGGGATCCCGAGGATGTTCGCGATCTCCGCGTAGCGAAGCCCCTGCACATCGCTGAGCACCACCGCGAGCCGGTAGTCCTCGGGCAGCGAGTCGATGGCGCGCGTGATCTCATCATCCATGAAGGAGTCGTAGAACTTCCCCTCCGGATCCGCCTCGCCCACGATCTCGTAGGCCCCACGCCCATCCTCGTCCTCCGGGATGCGCACTTCGCGGGCGTCGATGCGCCGCTTCCGGCTCACGAACGCGTGATAGAGGATCGTGAACAGCCAGGCGCGAACGTTCGTGCCGAGCTGGTACTGTTCCCACCGGTCGAACGCGCGAAGCATCGTCTCGGAGACGAGGTCTTCTGCCTCATCGCGCTCGTGCGTGAGTTTGAGCGCAAAACTGTAAAGCGCGTCGAGGTGCGTGAGCGCTTCGCTTTCGAATTGCGCGCGACGGTTCGACCGATCGTCGGTCGAGATCGAGCGAGCACGCTCCGCAGATACGGGCGCCGCCGTTGTCGTCGGCATTCCTTCCCCCACAGGCTGCATGTTCATAGAGTTGCCACCCCCACCCTTCCTCCAACGGCGGCCGGCTCGCGCTCCCGCGCATATGAGCGCACCGACCGTTTGAGCTCCGTTGCAATCCCCGCTGCACTCGCAGCATCGCCCTTCACGCGAGACATGAACCACGCGCCCTCGAGCGTCGCGACGATGAAGCGCGCCAGTCGCGCGGTGTCGACGTCATCGCTGAGTCGCGGCCGCGCCTCCCACAATACCGCTTCGATCTGATCGGCCCAGCGCTGAAACAGCGCATCGACGAGCTGCCGAAATCCCTCGTGCTGCGACGCCATTTCGGTTGCGAGTGCGCCGCATGGTGTTCCCGCGGGACAGCCGCCCTGAGCCGAGATCACTGCGTCGATGAAATGCGTCAGTCGCTCGATCGGCTCGTGAGTCGGATCGCGCAACGCGACGAGTCCCCTCTCGGTAAACGACTCGAACTGGAGCTTGAGTACTGCGTATCCCAGCTCCTCCTTCGACTTGAAGTAGTGGTAGAAATGGCCCTTGCCACATAGCCCGGACTCGCGAATCACCTCATCGATCGAGGTGTCGCTGAAGCCCTGTCGCCGCATGACGGCTGTTGCAGCCTCCACTATTTGCGTCCGCCTGTCCTTCATGGGGGCAGAAGTTAAGACTGCTTGGTCCATAAGTCAAGTAAACGCTTGACTACTCGCCAAGATGCAGCACGACAACGAGTTGAGCCTTTGATATAAGTACCTGACCGTTCGGGTAGGTATTGGTTGACGGTCAGTCCTGACTCGCCAGTCCTAACGTGAGCCGCCGCATCGATTTGTACGGCCGACTGCGCTAGATTGCCCGCTCCATGGACACCATCCACGTCACCCGCAGCTACCTCCAGCTCACCTCGCGGAACGCGCTCCGCGGCGTTCCGCTCGCACAAGGGTTCCGCATTGAACATGCCCACCCCTGCCCGATCTCGTTCTTTCGCTATCTCTACGCCGAGGTTGGCCGCGATTATCGCTGGAGAGACCGGCTGACCTGGAGCGATGAGCAGTGCGCCGCGCACCTCGCGAACCCCGGCGTCTCCATCTGGGTGCTCTACGGACAGGGCGCTCCAGCCGGATACTTCGAGCTGAACAAGCAACATGATGGCTCGATCGAGATCGCCCACTTCGGGCTGATACGCGACTACATCGGGCGCGGCCTCGGGAAGCAGATGCTCACTGCCGCAGCCGAGCGGGCCTGGTCGATCGGTGCATCGCGCGTGTGGCTGCACACGTGCACGCTCGATTATGCCGCCGCGCTGCCGAACTATCTCGCGCGCGGCTTCGTGAAGTTCCGCGAAGAGGAGTACGAGGTGCCCCGCTAAGGCGGTCGCTCTCCCAGCAGTGGCCTTGCGTCAGCGCGCTCGGCGACGCCTCCGCCCCGAGCCCCCACCTCCGCGCTTTCCGCCACCACCCCTGGGCGGCCCGCCGTGGTTTCGCTCGCGACGACCGCGATTGCCGCTCTCGCGCGTGCGCGCAGGGACGGGCTCCGCGTCACGCGCGATCTCCTCAGGCATCCACGGCCGCTCGAGCAACTCCTGCAACTCGTCCAGTGTCGCAGCACGCAGGGATCCGCGGGCACCCCGATGCACCGCGAAGCGCAGCGGTCGATCGAGGACCGGAAGCTCACTCTCGTGCAGCGTGCGCGCCATCTTCTCGGGCAGCCGCAGGCGGGCCACGCCGCCCACGCCATCTTCCACATCGTAGTCGATCGGCACCTCGTGGCCGCGCACCTCGGTCGTACCGGGAAGCGCCAGCCATCGCCTGCGCACCGCCGGCGCCACGACGGCGTCGGCATCGATGATGAGCGGAGCGGCGCGAAATTCGTCGAGCGAGCGCACATCCTCGAGCATCTTCGCGTAGATCGCCGTGAGCTCCGCCAGTGACAGTCTCGGCGTAGCACCGCCGCTTCGCCGGTAGACATCGCGGATCTCCTCGATCGCCGCGCGATTCCGCTTCACCGCCGGGTGCCGCGCCTCGAAGCGTGCGAGCGACTCCGCAATCTTCTGCCGTGCGAGCGGGGCGAGCTCGGGAGGAAAGCTCTCGACGGGCTCCTCTTCCCGGCCCAGCTCGAATCCGAAGAAGGTGACCTGACTCCGGAGCACGAGCGGCGACCGTTTGCGATGCGGATCGAACACCAGCTCCGGCGGCGCGTGCGTCGCGTACGTCATGATGAGGTCGTAGGGGATCTGCGTTCCCTCGATGGCCGCGCGCGGGATCCCCATCCGGTCGGCGAAATAGCGCAGCTCGCCCGCGATCGCGCCGTAGCTCGAGCACACGCTCGTCTTCGAGACCCGCGCTTCCTCGCCGGTCGCGGTGCGCTCCTCGATCACCAGATCGAACGGCATGATGCGCGCGAGCAGGTCCGCGAACTGGCGCGCGATGCGCTCGCCGGCGATGGGCAACTTGCCAGGCAGCTCGAGCTCGAGACTGCGATAGATGCTCGCCATTCCGAGCGCAGCATCCTCCACGGTCTTCACGAGCGCTCCCCGCTCCTCGGCCCACTCCTCGATCCCTTCTGCGAACAGGTATCGCGGCAATCCGTACACCTCGCCCTGATAGCCGTGCGCTGCGTACGCGTCCGCGAACAGGTTGTACGCGGTGAGATTGTCGCTGCCCGGCACGAGGAGTCCGCGAAGATCGCGCTCCTCTCGCGTCATCCGGTGAAGTGATTCGATCGAAGCCATGATCGCGACGTACGGAACGAGCTCCTCACTCGCGTGCACCAGCAGCTCCGCCCAGGCGCGATCGACGGGGAGCGCCTCCACCGCCGTGCCGTACTCCGAGAGACGGCCATTCTCGATGATGCCACGCGACTCGAGCAGCTGCACCGCCTGCCGGTACGCGGTGCGGTCCAGCGGAACGGGTAGCTCGAGCTCGTCCGCGCGGACTCCGAGTCCGGCGCACGTGAGCGCGACGCGCTCGGAATCGCCGGCGAGCTGAAACTCGGGCTCCGTTGGCCGCAGCGATTTGAAGCGGATGTCTCGATCGCTCAGAATGAACACGCGGCCGCCCGCAACGCGCCCGTGCACGCGGCCGGCCATCTGCAGAATTTCGTTCGCGCCAAGATGAACGCGCGTGAGCACGTTCTTTCCGCCCTCGATGAGATTCGTGAAGCGCATGTCCTCGATCACGACGGTATCGAGCCCATGCACGTTGAGCGCACTCTGTCCCGCCGCGGTCATGCTCAGCAGGTACGGCTTGCGAACGTCGCCCTCGAGAAAGGGCCGAATGATCCTGATCGGCTCGCCGCCGTGATAGAACGCCGCGTTGATGCGCGGATGGCGTCGCTGCACGAAGCCGGCAACATCCTCCACCGCCGCACGCGTGGGAAGGAATACTCCCACGCCACGCTTCTCCTTCTGCACGTCGCGCAGGAACGTCTCGTCGAGAAAATCGAGCGTCTTTCTGTGAACGATGGTCACCTGCGCCGCCTTCTCGGGATCGAAGGCGAACGTCTCGAGCACCGCGGCCGAGTTCAGGTAGCGGGCGTAAAACGTCGGATCGACCGTGGCAGACAGCCAGATGAACCGGCATCCCACGCGTTTGCCCAGCGCGAGGCAGAGCTCGAGCTCGGCCGACGTTTGATGAATCTCGTCGACGATGAGTGTGTCCTGGGAGAAGATGTCGCCATCCTGAAACCAGCGGCGCGCGATGCCGGTCGTCACGATCACGACGTTCCAGCTCGGCGTCTCGGGCGTGGCCTCGCGCTCGCGATTGACCACGCCCACGCGGAGCTCCGTCGTACCGAGAATCGTCTCCGCTATGGGCCGAATCGCGAGCGTCTTTCCGGTGCCCGTGCCGGCGACGATACCGAATCCCTTTCCGGCGCCTGCGAGCTCGAGTATTTCGTCGCCGTGCTCGCGCTGCAGCAGCGTATCGAGATGCAATTGCACGGCGAGCTCGATCGTCTCGCACGCCGCGCGTGTGGGCGCGATGACGATGATGCGGCCGGTCGATGGCTCGGCGGCCGCAAATGCGTCACGATCCGGCGGGAGGTAGTGATCGCGGACGTGACGCAATGTCGTTCAGTTATCCCGGGCGACGCGACGAAAACGAGGAATGCGGGGGGCGCTGCGGCTTCTCCGAACGCGGGCGCGCGGGAGGGGCGTCTCGCTCCTGGGTGCGCGGCGGCGGAGCAGGAGGCGCGTGATTGGCAGCGCGCTTCTCCTGCTCCTCGCGCTGGCGCTGTGCCTCTGCACGCTGGCGGTCCTGAGCATCCCGCTCCTGTGCTTCGCGCTGCTGCGCTTCGCGCTGCTGCGCCTCGCGCTGCTGTTGCGCGGCACGCTCCTGCTCCTCACGCGACGGTGCGTTCGGAGACGAGAAATTCGACTGCCGCTGCTGCGCCGGCGTGTAGTTCCGCTCGTTGCCGGTGGCATCGTTGCCGAACACGACGCGCGCGTTCAGCGGACGCTTTCGAATTGCGGTGGCGCAATCCGTTGGCGCGGGCTGATGGGCCGGCGGAACGCCATCGATCCAGATGCGGCACATCCCCGGAGGCGGACGATGGCTCTCGGGTACGTTGTTCGTCGATGACTGCGCGTGCAGGGTCGCCGCGGACAATGCGAGGCTGGCGACGAGAAGTGCGAGATGCTTCATGGAGCTCCCAGTGTCGTGTAGCACACCCTCCAAAGGCAGGGGGAGTGCCACGAGCGCCGGGTCGTGCATGAAGTGTAAGTTGTTGACACACAGCGGTTTGGCAGACGCGAGCACATGTGCGGAAATGTCTATGTCCTCCGGGCGGGACACCGTCGTCCCGTGAGCGGGACGGGCACGTTCGCTCAACATGTCAGCGCGGCAGCGGCGGCGCCATGAGGAAATCAGGAAGACCCGTTCTTTCGGTCGGCGCCCGCCGGCGGAAGAAGCATGACGGGCACGTGCTTGGTGCGCGACGCGCTGAGCAGCTCGGCGAGCGCATTGCCTTCGCCCCACGGAATCGCCGACAGCAGCTCGTCGTGCGATGCCGTCATTCCGATCAATGCGATGTCCCCGTCGCCATCAGGCGCACACACGATGGCCGAGTAGCGAAGCGCGTCGAATGCGTGCTCGACCAGATCCAGTGGAAGCTCGCGCTGTGCGTTCGTGATGACCACCCGTCGCGATCCATCCTGCAAGCGGTCGCGCACGATCTCCATTACGCGCGCACCGGCGGCTTCATCGGACAGTGAGACGCTCTCCCTGGCTCGTTCATGCGCGCGGTCGCGCGCAAGCGTGCGTTTCGTGCCTTCATTCTCTATCACCTGCATCGAACCTCGCTGCGAGCGTGAACACGAGCTCCTCTGTGCGAGCACTCGCGACATGATGCACAAGTCGCGCTAGGGGAGTACACCCATCGCAGGACAGGTTCCGAAATCTTCCATACTTCTTCGGTCACGATCGTGTATGCGCCGGTGCGCGTGACGCTGGTCACACGCTCAGTCGCCGAATGAGATTCCTGTCGCGCGCGCTGTAAGCATCACGTCATGCTGGAGCTCCACGCGCTTCGGCACCTTGAGCACCTCGACGATGGGAACGCACACGATGTGAGGCGACTGCAGCGCCACCATCTCGCCCCAGCGCTCCTCGGCGATCGCGCGCACGGCCGCACCGCCGAATCGCGTCGCCAGCAGGCGATCGTAGCCCGTGGGCATTCCCCCGCGCTGCAGATGGCCGAGCACGAGTGAGCGACACTCCTTTCCGGTGCGACGCTGTATTTCGCGCGCGAGCGTGTCCGCGATCCCTCCGAGGCGTCGCGCCTCGCCCGGCAAGGAGTCTCCGAGCGTCGACTTCTCGCCGCCGAGGGGGAACGCGCCCTCCGCGGCCACGACAATGGAAAAGTGACGACCGGCGCGATCACGATGCCGGATCTTGTCACAGACGCGCTCGATGTTGTACGGGATCTCCGGAATGAGAATGACATCCGCCGTACCCGCGAGTCCGCTGTACAGGGCGATGAATCCGGCATCGCGACCCATCACCTCGAGCACGATCACGCGATCGTGACTTTCCGCGGTCGTGTGCAGCTTGTCGATGGCATCGATCGCGGTGGACACGGCGGTATCGAAGCCGAAGGAGGTGATCGTGCAGCTCACATCGTTGTCGATGGTCTTGGGCACGGCCACGATCTTCACGCCCTTCTCGAAGAGCTGCTGAGCGATCGCGAGCGACCCATCGCCTCCGATCGTGAGAATCGCATCGATGCCAAGCTCGTTCGCGCGATCGATCAGCTCGTCCGAGCGGTCGATCTCCACGATGCTCCCATCCGGCTGGAGCTCCGGAAAATGAAACGGATTGCCGCGATTGGTGGTGCGGAGAATCGTGCCGCCCAAGTGACCGATGCCACTCACGGTTTCCCGATTGAGCGCGATCACCTCGTCCTCGCCGAGGAGGCCGGCGTAGCCGCGCTTGATGCC
>DATGDQ010000424.1:0-11053 GCA_035310785.1 Gemmatimonadaceae bacterium
CGTCGACCGTTCGCAGGATCTCTCCCTGCTTGGCCGAGATCGGGCCGTACACGCCTTCGTTGAGCAGCTGGAGATAGCCGAGGACCACGTTGATCGGCGTCTTGAGCTCGTGTGAGGCGACGGAGACGAACTCCGCCTTCAGACGGTCGAGTTGCGCGAGTTGCGCCGCCATGGATTTGTAGCTCGCTGCGAGCCGCCCGAATTCATCGTTTCGAGTCGGCAACACCGACAGCTTGTAGTCGAACTGTCCCGCGGCAATTGCCTCCATGCCGGCCTCCAGATCCTGCACCGGCTTGCTGACCGTGCGCCAGAGCGCGACCGAGATGAGGAAAGCGACGGTAGTCGCAACCGCGAGTCCGATGTTCGAGATCCTGGTCGTGTTGTCGACGAGCTCCGTGGCGCTGTTCACCAGCTCCGTCGTTCGCTGCGCCAGCACGAGCTCCGCCTCGCGCAGCGCCGACTCGATCTCCCGCTCGGCCGGCAGATATTCGCGCGTCGAGATGGTGTCCGCGATGGCCGGGCTCTTCGCCGCGTGCTTCATCTCCACCGGCGCGATCCGCATCAGGTTCTCGATCTGCGAGTTGATACGCGTGCGTGCGTTCTCGAGATCGTATCCCTGGAGTGAGTCGTTCATCGCGCGCATGAGAGCGAGCTGGCCGTTCACATGGCTGAGCGCCGCGCTGTCGTGCACGAACAGCAGTCGCTCCTCGGATTGCCGCAGCTCATCCGCGGTCGCGCGCATCCGTCCAACGAGCAGCGATGCCCGGAACGCATGATCGCGCAGCTGCTGCGTGGAGTAGTGCAGCTGCTCGAGCGACCGGAGCGCGAACGCAAGAGGTGCGAGCAGAATGAGCACGTTCACGAACAGGCCGAGCGCCAGCTTCAACCGAACCGTCATGACTCGCTCACGAGGAGACCGCCAGGATGCACGAACGGCGCGCACGTGTTCTGCGCGCCCTCGTATACCACCGCGAAGGTGTGAGCTCGACTTGCGATTCGATCATGTGCTCCATTGATGCAGCCCGCCACTGTCCGCGCCAAGCGCTGCTGACCCTTGGGAAACGCAATTGACTGGCCATCCGGACTTCTTGTCATAATCGGCGATGCGTAGCAGTAGCCGCAACCTCTCAGTTTTGTTCCGATGCGACGGTCATTTGGCCACAAACGAGCGTTGACACTCGTGTCGGCGGCGGGATAGCTTGCGCTCCCCAAACGTAACCTCAGCCAAATCAATGACATTGGCATCCACACGCATTAGCGGGTTGAACAGCGACGTCGGTCGCATCGTCACGGTTCGTGGGTGGGTCACCACCGTCCGCTCGTCGGGGAAGGTGGCCTTCCTCGTTCTGCGTGATGGCACGGGCCTGCTACAGTGTGTGTTGGTCAAGTCCACAGTGACACAGGACGTGTGGGATCGTTTCGCGCAATTGACGCTGGAAACGTCCGTTGCGGTCACCGGCGAGGTCCGCGCCGACGCGCGCGCGCCCGGCGGCTACGAGCTCGGAGTCACCGACCTCGCGATCATCGGCGCAAGCCCTCTCGACTATCCGATTCAGCCGAAGGAGCACGGGATCGATTTCCTGCTCGACCATCGCCACCTCTGGCTGCGCTCTCCTCGCCAGCGCGCGATCGCGATCGTGCGAAGTGAGTTGGAGCAGGGCATCCACGATTTCTTCTACCAGCGCGAGTTCCTTCGCGTCGATACCCCCATTCTCACGGCAGCAATCGGCGAGCGCTCGGGACTCTTCTCGACCGAGTACTTCGACGAGGGGAACGCCTTCCTCGCGCAGACCGGACAGCTGTACGGCGAGGCCGCCGCGGCCGCATGGGGGAAAATATACACGTTCGGTCCCACCTTTCGCGCCGAGAAATCGAAGACGCGCCGGCATCTCACCGAGTTCTGGATGATCGAGCCGGAGGTCGCGTGGAACGATTCGAACGACAACATGGTGCTGCAGGAAGATCTCGTGTCGTACCTCGTGCGCCGCGCGCTCGACCGGTGCGCCGCGCAGCTCGAAGAGCTCGAACGCGATCGCTCGAAGCTCGAAGCGATCAGGGCACCGTTTCACCGGCTCGAGTACGGCGATGCCATCGATCTCCTGCATCGCAAGGGGAGCACGACCGAGTGGGGCGAGGACTTGGGTGCGGAAGATGAGTCGCTGATCGTGGCGGACTACGATCGTCCGGTGTTCGTGATGAACTATCCGAAGGAGGCGAAAGCCTTCTACATGAAGGAGAATCCGAAGGATCCGCGCACGGTGCTCTGCGACGACCTGCTCGCACCCGAAGGATACGGTGAGATCATCGGCGGCAGCCAGCGCGAGGACGACTACGACAAGCTCCTCGCGCGGATCGTCGAGGAAGGGCTCGATCCCGCGGCGTACGAGTGGTATCTCGACCTGCGGCGCTATGGCACCTTCGTCCACGCAGGGTTCGGCATCGGTCTGGAGCGCACCATCGCCTGGATCTGTGGGCTTCCGCATCTTCGCGAGGCGATCGCGTTCCCTCGCATGATGCACCGGCTCCGACCCTGATCGAGAATCGTGTGTGAGCGGCGGACTATTCGGTGAGCTTGACCTCGTTCCAGAGTGCGTCGAGCGCCTCGATC
Source organism: Gemmatimonadaceae bacterium (assembly GCA_035310785.1). Classification (GTDB taxonomy): domain Bacteria; phylum Gemmatimonadota; class Gemmatimonadetes; order Gemmatimonadales; family Gemmatimonadaceae; genus FEN-1250. The sequence goes on from DATGDQ010000424.1 coordinate 2,609, forward strand.
CCGACATCGCCGACGACGATTCCTCGCTCGCGCGCGAGCGCCTCGACAGCCTCGAAGCGTCGCGCGAATTTGTCGGTGGCGCGGTCCAGCGCGAGGGCGGGATGGACGCCGGCGCGTCGGCACAGGTTGATGACGGCGAAGAGCAGATCGCCCAGCTCGTCCTCGAGGTGCGCCTGCGCGCGCGCGGCACGGGTCGGGCCGGTGGTCTGCTGCTGCGCGAGCTCACCGCGCACCTCGGCCAGCTCCTCCTCCACCTTGCGCGCCGGCCCTTCCGTGTCATCCCAGTCGAAGCCGACGCCCGCCGCGCGCTCCTGCAGGCGGTAGGCTCGATGGAGTGTGGGCAGCGCGGCGGGAAGGCCATCCGCGATCGACTCGCGCTTCGAGGCCTTCATTTCCTCCCAGTCGCGTTTCTCGCCGCCGCCGTACAAGTGCGGATGCCGCTCACGCATCTTCGCGATCAGCGACGCCGCGACATCGCTCGCGTCGAAAGCGCCTTGCTCCTCGGCGATCACCGAATGAAAGAGCACTTGCAGGAGCAGATCGCCGAGCTCTTCGCGCGTGTCGTCGCGATTGCCGCGGCGCAGCGCGTCATCCAGCTCGTGCGCTTCCTCGATGAGATAGGGGCGAAGCGACTCGTGCGTCTGCGCGCGATCCCAGTCGCAGCGCGCGCGCAGATCGCGCATCAGTGCGAGCGCATCGTCGAGCGTCGGTTTGTGGGCCATCACTCCTCCGGGGCGCGAAAGCTATTCCTGCGCCTCCGCGCGCGGCAATGCCAATGAGCGTGACGCGCGGCTGGCTCGAGATCGATCTCGACGCGATCGTGCGCAACGCGCGCGCAGTCGCGGTGCGCGCACCCCACATCCTGCCGATGGTGAAGGCGGACGCGTACGGTCTGGGCGCGGTGCGCGTGGCTCGCGCGCTGGAGCAGCTCGCGCCGTGGGGCTACGGGGTCGCGACCGTGGAGGAAGGGCGCGAGCTCCGAGATGCCGGTATCGACCGCCCCCTCGTGCTCTTCACGTCGGTCGAGCCGCGGGAGCTGGCGGCGGTGCGCGATGCGCGGCTGACGCCGGCGCTCGCATCCGCGCGCGCGGTCGAGGTGTGGGCGCGCGTGGGAGGCGGCGCCTGGCATCTCGCGGTCGACACCGGGATGTCACGCGCGGGCGTTCGATGGGACGCGGTCGGCGAGCTCGCGGAGTTGCTGCGGGCGCATCCGCCGGAAGGGGCATTCACGCACTTCCACTCGGCGACGCTCGACGACGGAACGATTGCCGAGCAGGAGGCCCGCTTCGAGGTCGCGTTACGCGCGATGCCAGCCGTGCCGGCGCTGCTCCATGCGGAAAATTCGGCGGCGGCGATGCGTGGTGAGCGGTCGCGCTGGCACATTGGACGTCCGGGAATCTTTCTCTACGGCGTGCCCGTCGGGCCGCCGCCCATCGTGCAACCCGAGCCGGTGGTCGCGTTGCGCGCGCGAATCGTAGAGCTGCGAACCGTGCGCGCCGGAGAGAGCGTGAGCTACGACGCCACCTGGCGCGCGGAGCGCGACAGCCGCATTGCCACGCTGCCGGTCGGCTACGCGGATGGTTATCGGCGCTCGCTCGGCAACCGCGCGCATGCGCTTCTCTCGGGTCGCAGGGCGCCCGTGGTCGGTGTGGTGACGATGGACATGACCATGCTCGACGTCACGGAGCTCGATGCGAGCATCGGCGACACGGCCACGCTCCTCGGCGGCGATGGCGCCGAACGGATCGATGTGTCCGATCTTGCGGAGCTCGCGAATGCCAGTCCCTACGAAATCCTTACGGGGCTCAACGCGCGCTTGCCACGCTACTATTTCGGCGGCGAAAGTATCGATGGGCAGGAGTCAATGGTGGGCGGCGGTCCGTCAACCTAGTACCTTTGAGCACGTTGCGGGGCACCGATCCGCGGCTGCGGGGTTCAAAGAGGGTTCGGACACCTTGGGTGGCCGGCATTTCGATCTGCGACCAGATACTTCCCGAGGACGACCTGCGCTCTCTGACGGCCGAATGACCCAGGCGGCCCCGAAGGATGATCTCCGCGCCGCCGCATTCTCGGTGATGGCGCGGGCGTACGCTCCCTATTCGCACTTTCGTGTAGGAGCTGCGCTCGCGACCGCCGGTGGAAGAATGTTCACTGGCTGCAACGTGGAAAATGCCGCGTACGGCGCGACGATCTGCGCGGAGCGGGCGGCCGTTCTGTCCGCGGTTGCTCAGGGCGAGCGCAGCTTCACATCGCTCGTGATCGCCACCGAGGGCGCCATGCCGGCGGCGCCCTGCGGGATGTGCCGGCAGGTGCTCTCGGAATTTGCTCCGTCGCTCGAGATCACCAGCTGCACCACCGCTGGCGCTGAGTCGCACTGGTCGCTCGACCAGCTGCTCCCCGCGCCCTTCACATCGAATTCTCTTCCTCGCTCATGAGTGTGTTTCGCGCACGATACCGTTTGTTTCCGCTCCTCTGTCTCGCGGCCCTGGCCCTTGGCGCGTGCCAGGAGGATCTCGCCGGCGGGGCTGCGTGCCCGACGCTCTGTCCCGGGCAGCAGCTCGAGGTGCACGACACGGTGCTCGTGGCTGATCAGGTATTCGATACCACCGCGATCGTGAACGGCATGCCGCCGCTCGGGACCGAGACGAACCTGCTCGTTGCGCGATACGCAGATGCGCACGGCGACAGCATCGTGTCGGGCGCCGTGCTTCGCTACGACTCGCTGCAGCGAAACTTCCCGCGCGTCGACACGACGAAGCCGTATCTCCCGGTGGCGAGCATCAGCGCGGCAAATCTGCAGTTCACGCCCACGCCGGACACCTCGCTCATTCGCGATTCGCTGCGCTTCGAGGTGGTCGATGTCGACGCCGACGTGCCCGATCTCGACACCGCCACGATTCATCAGCTGCTCATCACGCGCCCGGCGCTCGGGTCGTTGAACGTGAAGAAGGACTCGATCGCAAAGGTGCAGACGGTTCCGCTGGACACGGCGTTCGTCCGCCAGCACGTGACCACGGGAAAGCGCATTCGGCTGGGCATTCGCCTCTTCAGCTATGGAAGCGGCGCCACGGGGAATGCCCAGGTCGGAATCACTCCGATCACGTCGACGAGCAGCACCACCGGAACGTCGACGGGTCCCAGCCTGCAGTACATGGGACACGCTGCAGTGGCAGATACGATCGACTCCCTGCAGTTCAACAACTTCTCGATCTCGAAATCCTCCGGCGGTCCCGAGTTCAAGTATCTCGCGAACTATCAGCTCGTGTTGAAGGGATCGCCGCCGCCACCGGCCAACGTTCTTCCGGTGGGCGGGTTGCCGTCGAGCCGCATCTACATGCGGTTCAATCTTCCCTCGGTGCTGATCGACTCCGCGACCACGATCGTTCGCGCCACGCTGCTGCTGCACCAGTTGGGCGACCAGGCCTTCTCGCGCGTCGACTCGATCTCGCTCACGCCGCGGGTGGTCATCGCCTCTCCATCGGTCACGGACATCTCGAAGGCCGTGCTCCTGCTCGCCGAGCCGACTACGGTGCCGCTGCGCTCGGTACGCGTGAATCCGAACGAGACGCGCACGGACACGCTCGTGCTGGTCTCCAAGTCCGCGAGCATCGTGAACCTGTGGCGCTCGGAAGGACCGCGACTCATGCAGCGCGCGATCGTGCTCCAGTCGTCCGGCGAAGGGCGCGATGCCCGGCGCTTCCTGCTGTATACCAACAGTGCGCCGGCAGACTCCCTCCGGCCCCGACTGCACCTGACCTACATCCCGCGCAGCGGGTTCGGACTTCCGTGATGCGACTCCTTCGCACGCTCGTACTCAGCGCGACTCTGGTGTCGTCGGCGGCAGCTCAGGGAACGCTCAGCACTCAAGGCTTCGGATATCCTGCGGGCGGTCTCTCCACGCGCGCCGAGGGACTGGGAGGATCGATCACGGAGAACGATCCGCTCTCGCCGCTGAATCCCGCGACACTCGCGACGTGGGGACGCCCCGGGCTCTACCTCCAGTACGATCCGGAGTTCCGGCGGGTGCAGGCGAACGGCACGAAGGACAACACGCTCACAGCGCGCTTCCCGATCATCTCCGGAGCGCTGAACATCGGTCCGCGCGTCACGGTCGGCATCTCGTCCACGACCTTTCTCGATCGCACGTGGCAGACGTCGCGCACCGGGTACGCGCATTTCGAAACCGGCGACAGCTCTCTCTACAACGAATCGTTCTCGACGGACGGCGCGATCAACGACGTGCGGGTGGCGGGTTCTTTTCTCGTCACGCCCGCTCTGAGCATTGGACTCGCCGGGCATGTGCTCACGGGTCAGAACCGGCTGTTGATCTCACGCACGTTCGCGGACACGAACTTCTCGGCCTTTTCGCAGGCGTCGACGCTGAGCTACACCGGGCATTCGTTCAGCGGCGGCGTCGAGTGGCGTCCGGTTCCGGCCGTGTCGATCGGTGTCTCGGGCGATGCGGGCGGGACGATGCACGCATATCGAAACGACACGACCTTGAGCAGCGCGCGCGTGCCCAAACGATTCGGATTCGGCACGGTGTTCGGCGGTGTGTCCGGTGTGCTCCTCTCGGCGAATGCGGAGTGGAACGGCTGGTCCGCGCTGAACGGACTCGCCGAGTCGGAGATCAAGGCCGTGGACGGATGGGATTGGGGAGTGGGAGCGGAGGTGCGCGCGCCCGGCCTCTTCGGCCAGGAGCTCCCGGTGCGACTCGGTTACCGGCATCGCATCCTGCCCTTCGAGGCGAGCGAGGCCCAGGTGCACGAGACGGACTACAGTCTCGGCTTCGGAATCCCGGTGTCGCGCGGCCGTTCGCGCGTCGACCTTTCCGTCACGCGAGCAAATCGCTCGGCGAGTCTCGCCGATGTGTCGGAGCACGCATGGATTCTGAGCGCCGGCTTCTTCATTCGCCCGTGAGCAGCCAGGCGGCATGACGCACGTTCCGCTCATTCTGGTGGCGGACGACGTTCCGGCCAACGTCGAGCTGTTGTACGATCAACTCGCGATGCTTGGCTACCGCGTCATCTCGGCTACCGACGGCCCCAGCGCGGTCGAGATGTGTTTCGCGAACAAGCCCGACCTGTGCATTCTCGACGTCGCGATGCCCGCCGGGTCGCTGCGCGTGGACGATCGGTCCACCGGGTTCGAGGTGTGCCGGCGGCTCAAGCGCGATCCGCGCACCGAGCGGATTCCGGTGATCTTCGTAACGGCGCTCAACGATACGACCGATCGCGTGAAAGCGATCGAGGCCGGCGGCGATGATTTCCTCACGAAGCCGCACAACCGCCAGATCCTGAGCGCGCGCGTGCGCTCGCTGCTCCGCCTGAAATTCGCGACGGACGCGCTCGACGACAGCTATCGCAAGCTGCGCGAGCTGGAAAAGGTGCGTGACGATCTGATGAAGATGATCGTGCACGATCTCAAGACGCCGCTCACGTCGGTGCTCGCGTCGCTCGAGATGGCGCTCGATGGCGACTTCGGCGAGGTGAGCGAGGCGCAGCGCCGCGTGCTCGGCGACGCCGAGTCGAAAGCGGAAGATCTGCTCGGACTCATCGGCGATCTCCTCGAGGTCGCGCGCATCGAGGAGAACGCGATCGATCTCGATCTCGCGCCGATTGCGCCGGGCGCCTTCGTCGCCGAGATCGTGCACGAGTGGGATGTGCGCTTCCAGCAGGAGGGCGCGAAGGTGTTCGTGGATGTGGCAGAGGACGCGCCCGTGATCAACGCGGACAAGGGGCTGCTCAAGCGCGTGTTCGCGAATCTGATCCAGAATGCGCTCACGCACACGAGGAACGGCGTCGAGATCACGATTCTGGCGCACCGCGACACGGCGACGGGGGGAATCTTGTTCACGGTGGCGGACAACGGACCGGGCATTCCGCCGGAATATCACGAGCTGATCTTCCGCAAGTTCGAGCGCGCCAAACAGCCGGAAGTGCCTCGGGTGCGTAGCTCGGGCCTTGGACTCGCGTTCTGCAAGCTCGCCGTGGAGGTCCACGGTGGGCGCATTTGGGTGCGCAGCACGGAAGGGAACGGGAGCCAGTTCCACATGGCGCTCCCGGTGAATCCTCCCGCGTTGGCGGGCTCGCGCGGTTCATAGTTAGCTTTGGGGCCAGGCCCCAGCCCCTGCTGCGGCGAGTACTCCGCACGCGAACCGTCAGTCCGAGACTCATGACGAGCGAGTCGTCTCCCACCGTCTACATCGAAACGTACGGCTGCCAGATGAACGCGAGCGACTCCGAGCTCATGCTCGGCCGCCTCGCGGAGTACGGCTATCGTGAGGTGAGCGGGCCCGAGGGCGCAGACGTCATCCTCGTCAACACGTGCGCGATTCGCGATCACGCCGAGCAGCGAGTGCTGGGTCGCATCGGTGAGCTCAAGCGGCACATGAAGGCGAGCACGGTGCTCGGGGTGACGGGATGCATGGCGCAGCGCCTCGGACCCCGGCTGCTCGACCGGGCGAAGCACGTGGACCTCGTGATCGGACCCGACGGCTATCGCGCGCTGCCGTCGCTGATCGAGAGCGCGCGTCATGGCGAGCGCGTGGCGAAGGTCGACTTCGATCTCGAGGAGCATTACGAGGACTTTCGCGCGCGCCGCCTCGATGGCGTGACCGCGTGGATTCCCGTGCAGCGCGGATGCGACTATCGGTGCACCTACTGCATCGTGCCGACCACGCGGGGTCCGGAGCGCAGCCGGGCGCTCGCGGACGTGCTTCGCGAGGCGCGCGAGACGGTGGCGGACGGGATCACGGAGATCACACTGCTGGGTCAAACCGTGAACTCGTACAACGACGGTACACACGACTTCGCGGATCTGCTGCGCGCGGTGGGGGCGGTGCCCGGCGTGCGCCGCCTGCGCTTCACGAGCCCGCATCCGAACGATTTTTCGAATCGCGTGATCGAGGCGATGGCCACAACTGGGGCGGTGTGCGAGCACGTGCATCTACCCATGCAGTCCGGCTCGTCGGCCATGCTCAAGCGGATGCTGCGCCGCTACACCCGGGACAGTTATCGCGAGTGCGTGTCTCGACTTCGCACCGCCATCCCCGGCCTCGCACTCACGACGGACATCATCGTCGGGTTTCCCGGCGAGACCGAAGAGGAGTTTGCCGAAACGCTCGAGATGGTGCACGAGATCGGCTTCGATGACGCATATACCTTCAAGTTCTCGCCGCGAGAGGGTACTCCCGCGACGAGGCTGCCGGAGTCGTGGACGATCTCCGACGACGTGGCGAGCGAGCGTCTCGAGCGGCTGATCGCGACGGTGCGCACCGGCACGCGAGCGATCAATCTCGGCATGCTCGGCACGCGACACGAAGTGCTCGTCGAGAAGATGTCGCGTCGCGGCACGCTGCTGCAGGCCCGCACGCGGCACCACCGTACGGTGCTCATTCCCGGCGACGAAACGATGATCGGCCGGTACGTGATGGTGGAGCTCACCGGTACCACCGGCTCGACATTCACCGGTGCCGTCGTGCCCACGCGCGCGGCCCTTCCAATGGCCGGATGAAGAATCTCCTCGAAGACACGGTCGTCGGGATCTACGACGATCTCGTGGCGAAGATGCCGTCCGTGTGCGCGTGCGGGAGCTGCAAGGAGGACGCACTCGCGTACGTGTTGAACAAGACGCGTCCGCGCTACAGCGGCGGCACCGATACCGGAATGGCGCTGATCGCGCTCGACCTGCAGAAGGATCAGACGCGCGCCCAGCTCGCGGTGATCGTGCTCGACGCGATCAAGCGCGTCGCCGCCAACCCGCGCCACCCACCGCACTAGCGCGATTGTGGTCGCGCCGCGCCGATGCTGCGCGGCGTGAGTCGGATCGCGATGATGAGCGGTGCCGCTCATCGCGATCGCCGTTCTCGCCTACGCCGCGGGGCTCGTCGGCGGCTTTCTCGGAGCCTCGGCGGCCGCCATTCCGTGCGGCCTCGCCTACGCCGCCGTCGCGAGCCTCAGGCGCAGCGCCGCCCACGCCGCACTCGGCGCTCTCTTCACGGCCGGCGCCTGCATGGCGCTCTGGAGCGGGGCTCACGACGCACGATGCCGAACCGACGCCCCGCATCGCGCGACCTGGAGCGCGCAGCTCGAGGACGCCGCCGCCCCCGGCGCGTACGTCCGCGCGCAAGTGCGCTGGCCGGGGTGCGCGATGCTCGCCTCGATGTCGGTCGAGCGCGGACGAGCCGCGGCCGGAGAGCGGGTGTCGTTGGCGGGCACGGTGTTCGTCACCGCGCGCGGGCTCAAGATCGCGCACGCGCGGATCACCCGCGAGGGCGCGCGCGACCCGCTGCTCGTGGCGCGCGCCGCGATTGGCGCCCGCATCGATACGCTCTTTCGAGGCGATGCCCCGCTGGTGCGCGCGCTCCTCATTGCCGACGAGCGGGCAGTGGATCCCGCCGTGCGCGACCGCTTCGCGGTATCTGGAATCGTGCACATGCTTTCC
>DATGDQ010000425.1:0-8209 GCA_035310785.1 Gemmatimonadaceae bacterium
CGTGGTCGTGCGCGACGCCGAGTTCAGGAGCGCGGTCTTGACCTTCTTCGCGAACACCAGGGGCAAGGAGAATCTGCGCGTGCTCGCGGTCGACACCGACGACCTCAGCTCGATTCCCGCCTCGGCGCCCACCTACATCACCAGGGGCGCACGCGAGTGGCTGGAATCCCACGGACGCGCGAACGATGTTGGCGGTCGGATGCTTCCGAACGCGCGCACCTTCTCGTCGCGCACGGCCGAGGAGCTCATCTCGTTCATTCTCGAGGCGAATCTCGGAGCCCTCGGCAGCCGCGCCTGATCGTCTATCGTGACGCGGTGAGCGGAAGCACGTCCACGGTTCCGGTCACATCGAGATGCGAGAACTTTGCGAGTGCGGTAACGGAGCTACCGGACTTGGCGCCGCGCTCACAGTTGCCGTGCAGGCGAAGCTCCTGCTTCGACCAGTCGATGATGCCGAAGAGCCTGGACTCACTTGTCGCGCCGGTGCTGTCTCGCGTGATCAACGTGGCGCTCACCGGCCACACCGATTCGGCGGAGCTCGCAGGGCTCCCCAGCGGGACGATGCGCATGACGAGCCCCGGTGTCGCTGTCGTTTCGTCGCTCGACCAGACGAGTGTCTGGCCATCGCTGTCGACGCCCTTGAACGTGCTCGTGAATTGGATCTCCCCCGTGCGCAGCTCGCGTGGCTCGACCGAGACGAGCATCGCGGATGGCTGAGACGCCAACAGTCCGACCGCCGCCAGCAGCGCTGCGAATTCCTTGAACCCCAACATTTCGTTTCTCCGCTTTCCGAGTGGTGAAAAAAAGAATCGCCCCCACGTAACAGCACGTAGGGGCGACGGGTCGCGCGAATGTAACGCGCTATCGACGAACGCACCCTCGTGGTCTCGTGCGCCCCTGATTGGGGCACGTGGCCAGTCGCCAATTCGAATTGCTGAGCGCGAGTCGTGTCGACATGGATGTCAGGTTAGCGGCGGCAGGACGATCGCAACAAGTCTTTGGTCAGAATCGTGCAAAAGACTCCCCAAACAGGTAGCCCGACGGCAGTACGGAGTGCGGGCACGGATCGTCCTATACAGTGTATGAAATCGACTCCGAATCCCTATAGCTTTCCCGCATGCCAAACTCGATGAGCTTCTCGAATCTCCATTGGCGCGCGCTCGCGTGCGTTCTCTCGCTCTGCGCGGCTGCGCTTCCCGCACAAAAGACAAAGCCCGCACGTGGCGCGGCCGCCGCTGCCGCGGCACCCGTGCCCGCGGTGCTCACGCAGCGCGCGAAGCTCGAGAAGATCATTCACCAGAAGGTGCTGCCCAACGGCCTCGAGGTGATCGTCATCGAGAATCACGGTGTGCCGCTGGCAACCGTCGAGATGGATGTACGCAACGGCTCTTTCACGCAGACGCACGAGTACGAAGGGCTTGCGCACATGTACGAGCACATGTTCTTCAAGAGCAACAAGGACTACCCCGAGCCGGAACAGTTCATCGACCGCGCCGCGGAGCTCGGCGCCGTATTCAACGGGCAGACACAGGAAGAGGTGGTGAGCTATTACCTCACCGTGCCCGCGGACAGTCTCGTCGGTGGCATGCACTTCCTCGCTTCGGCGTTCCGCTCACCGCTCTTCCGCGAGGACGAGCTGGCGACCGAGCGCGAAGTGGTGATCGGCGAATACGATCGCCAGGAGTCGAGTCCCTACTTCAAGCTCGATGAGCAGATGGGTCACGCGCTCTACACCACCGAGTGGAGCCGCAAGAACAAGATCGGCGACCGCGAGATCGTGCGCACCACCACGCCCGAGAAGATGCGGATCATCCAGCACCGCTATTACGTGCCGAACAACGCGGCGCTCATCGTCGCGGGCGACGTGTCGCCCGACTCCGTGTTCCGTCTGGCCGAAGGCATTTACGGCGACATTCCGCGTGGCGAAGATCCGTTCGTCGCCAATCCCATTCCTCCGATTCCTCCACTCGCGGGAAACAACGCGGTGATCGTGGAGCAGCCGGTGAACACCGTTGCGGTGATCGTGCAGTGGCAGGGGCCGAGCGTCGGGAAGGATCCGGAGGCGACATACGCCGCCGACGTCTTCTCCGGGATCCTGAATCAGGATGGATCCGCGTTTCAGCGTCGGCTCGTGGACAGCGGCCTGTGGCACTCGATCCTCGTGAACTATTACACGCTCAATCACACGGGGCCGATCACGATCAGCGGCGAGACGACCGCGGACAAGCTGCGTCCCGCACTCGCCGCGCTCGATGAGGAGGTCGCCAAGTTCGACCAGCCGGGGTACTTCACGGCGGCCGAGCTGGGTCCGCAGAAACAGCAGCGCGCGGTGAGCACCGTGCTCGGGCTCGAGCGCGCATCGGGGTTCGCGCACGAGCTCGGGTTCTGGTGGAGCGTTGCCGGTCTCGAGTACTACATGGGCTACATCGACAACATGGCGAAGCGCACCCCCGCGGATCTGCGCGCGTATGCGCAGACCTACATCGTCGGCAAGCCGCACGTCACGGGGGTGCTCCTCTCGCCGGAAGACCGGAAGTCGCTCAACCTGACGAAAGAAGAGCTGATCCAGGGCGAGCGCGCGAACGTGGTAGGTGTGCAATGATGCGCCGCCTCGCGATTCGCGCCGCGGCCATCGGCGCACTCGCTTCGCTCGCTGCCGTGCGCACCGCCCAGGCACAGGCGCGCGCGGCGGTAAGCGCTACCGCCGACACCTCCACCTCCGTCTTCGACGCCGGCGGCGTGCACGTCATCCTCCGGCGCAATGCCGCGAACGACGTCGTGGCGGCGAATCTCTACCTGCTCGGCGGCAATCAGCTCTCCACGCCACAGACGGCGGGCACCGAGCCGTTCCTGCTCTGGGTATCGGAGCGAGGAACGAAGCATTACTCGCGCGATGCCATTCGGGCAAAGATGGCGGCGCTCGGGACGGCAATCGTGGTCGAGCCGCGTGATGACTGGACGATGTTCGGCTTTCGTGGCACGCGCGACACCTTCGACAGTACGTGGTCGATCCTCGCCGATCGCCTGATGAATCCGACCCTCGCGCCACAGGACGTGGAGTTCATCCGCTCGCAAGTGCTCGCCGGCGTGCGCCAGCGCAACGACTCGCCCGATGATCTGGTGCAGGGCCTCGCGGACAGCCTGCTGTTCGCGGGACAGCCCTACGCGCTTCAGGCGACCGGCACCGAACGGTCGCTCTCGTCGATCACGTCGGCGGATCTCCAGAAGTTTCGCGCGACGCAGATGATGACTTCGCGCATGCTGCTCGTCGTGGTGGGCAACATCGAGCGGGCGCGGCTCGAGAAGCTGATCCTGCCCACCCTGGGCACCCTGCCGCACGGGAGCTACAAGTGGACGCCGCCGCCGGATCCCAACGTGCGTCCGGCCGACGTGATGTTCGTGCAGCGGCAACTTCCCACCAACTATCTGCTCGGCTACTACGCCGGCCCGCGGTCCACCAGTCCGGATTATCAGGCGCTTCGCATCGCGACCTCGGTGCTGAGCGGTCGCATGTTCACCGAGATTCGCGTGCGACGAAATCTGACGTACGATGTGTCCGCGCCATTCATCGAGCGCGCCATCGCGTCGGGCGGTCTCTATGTCACGACGGTGTATCCGGATTCCGTGCTCGGAATCATGCGCCGCGAGATCGGGCGCATGCAGAACACGTTGCTCGACCGGGAGAACCTGAACGTGATCGTGCAGCAGTTCATCACGGAATACTTCCTGAACAACGAGACGGACGCGGAACAGGCCAACCAGATCGCGCGTGCGGAGCTGTATGGCGGCGACTACCGGCTCGCGGGACAGTTCGTGGATCAGCTTCGCGCGGTGACCCCCGAGCAGATTCGCGACGCCTCGCGGAAGTACATGCGCGGAACGCACTTCGCGTTCGTCGGTGACTCCATGAAAGTGTCGCGAGCGCTGATCACATCGTTCTGATCGGCGCTGCGGCGGCGTGTGGACTGATACGGAGCGCCGAGCTTCCCCGGTAGGACTCGGGCCGACAACCGGCGCACGAAAGACCTACAACAATTTTCTCGGCGGCCCGACTCCCCTGCCCCACTCGTGCGGGTAATTTGTCGCGAAATGAGACTTTCCCCACCCTGCGCGAAGAAGGAAACCATGCGGTATACCATCCCAACTCAGATGCTTGCGGCACTCTGTCTGACCCTCGTGGTCGCCTGCGACCCGGGTTCGGCGCCTACCGAGTCCGCCAGCACCAATTTCAACGTCGTCGGCCGGAGTGGCTTCGGCTTCAACGGAATCGTGAGCGGCTTCCCTCACGGCGTGGTTCGGCTGACCGGCGGCGGGTCATTTGATCCGTCCACGGCTTCGAACATAGTGCCCACCAAGACCTCCGCCCACTCCGGTGGCGGCTTCGACTGCGTCGAAACAGTGGCTCAAGGACCAATCGCGGGCTGCGAATCGGGCCAGGGCGTTCGGTGGGACACGTCTCAGTTGCTCGAATCCACGAGCTTCAAGTGCACTGGAAGCGACGTACTGAAGCCGATCAGAACTGATGCCCACACGGCAGTGCTGCTTGCAGACTTCTACCGTGCAGGTAATGGAAACATCGAGTCGTTCACCGCACAGATTATCGTCGCGGATCACGATATCGCGCCGAACATCCTCGGCGTCCAGAATCTATGGGTGCAGGGAGTGGGGTGCGGCACGGCGAACGTCAACTTCAACTAGCGAGCGGGCCCGCCTCACGCTGATCGATTTGCGTGAGGCGGGCCATCGGTAGCGATCGTTACACCTGATGCATCAGCTCACGCTCGTACGACGCCAGTATGTCATCGCGCGTGAGCACGCCGAGAAAGACGGGATTCTGCTCGCTCTTCACCACGGGAAGAAGATCGATGGCGCGAGCATTGAGCTTCGTGAGCGCCGTTTCCACGGAATCGGTGTGCAGCGCGAGCTCCGTCGGCTCGGCGAGGTCGGCGGCAACTAGCAGCGGCGCGAGATCGCCACGATCGAGTAGTGCGAGGCGCAGCGCGGTGAACGTGATCACGCCGTGGAACATGCCCTCCTCGTCCACCACCGGAATCGTGGTCAGGCGCGACTCCGACGATGCGGCTATGACCTCGGCGAGCGGTGCGCCGGGTGCGACCCGCACCACTTCGGTGCTCATCACGTCGCGCACGAGCAGTCTATGCATGATCGCGCGGTCGGCGCCATGCGCGAGATGCTCGCCTCGCCGCGCGAGCCACCCATCGTACAACCCGTGCTGTGCCAGGCGGCGCGACGTGGCCAGCGCAATCACGGAGACGATCATCAACGGCGGGACGATGTTGTAGTCGTTCGTCATCTCGAAGACCATGAAGATCGCCGTGATGGGCGCGTGCAGCGTCCCCGCGATCAGCCCAGCCATCCCGACGAGCGCCCACGCCTCGGGATGAAGACCGAAGTTCGGCAGCAGTTCATGCGCCAACACACCGATACCGCCACCGAAAGCTGCGCCCACGAACAGCGTCGGCGTGAAGAGCCCGCCCGATCCGCCCGACCCGAGCGTCAGCGAGGTCGCGAGCATCTTCGCGAGCGCGAAGCCGAGGAGCAGATACCAGGTGATGCCGCCGAACATCTCGATCGGGATCGCGAGGTGTCCCGTACCCATGAGCAGACCGCCGCCGAAGTGGCCGAGAAGTCCTACGGCAAGCCCGCCGAGCAGCGGGCGCAGCCATGTCGGTCGCACGTGGCCAAACACGTCCGATGTCGCGAAGAACAGCTTCGAGTACAGCGCCGAGGCGACTCCACAGCCGATCCCGAGGAGCGGATAGAGGAGCACGATCGCCAGCGGACGAATGCTTCCGTACGGCGGGATGTGAAACGCCGGATGCGATCCGAGAAACGGACGCACGGTGATGGCGGCGACGACACTCGCGATCACAACTGGACTGAACGCGCCGATGGAGAACGAGCCGAGCACTTCTTCGAGCGCGAAGAACGCGCCGGCAAATGGCGCGTTGAAGGCCGCCGAGATACCGGCGGCTGCGCCGCATCCCACGAGGATCTTCACCCGGCGCGGCTGGAAATGCACCGCGCGCCCGGTCGCGGATCCGATGGCGGAGCCGAGCACCGCGGTGGGCCCTTCGCTGCCGGCGGAACCTCCTCCCGCGAGAGTGACGACCGCCGCGAGCGTGCGAGCCAGCACCGGGCGAAAGCGCACGACTCCATCACGCTTCGCGACCGCCAGCTGCACATCCGGCACCGTTTGGCCATCGGGAAGCTTCGCCCAACGAACGATCGCCCAGGCGATCCAGAGCGCGAGTGCCGTGACCAGCGGACGATAGAACGCCCGAGCCATCGGCCCGAGCTGCTCGCCGATGTCGATCACGAGCAGCGCATACGCGAGATCGATGAGCCGGTAGAACGCCACGACCCCCAGTGCCGATGCGGCACCGATGACGAGCGCGAAAACCATGAGCTGCGTGCCTTCGTCCCAATCACGCTGCTCGAGCCACGCGACGATCTTCGACCAGGGTGCACCGAGTCGATGTGCGATCGCGAGGGACCGCGCCGTCGTCGCCTGCGAGAGCGTGGAGCTCAATACAGATCCTTTTCCGCTTCCTGGAGCTCGCCCAACAACTTGAGATAACTATCGTACCGCGACGAGCCGATCAGCTTCTCGGATACCGCCGCACGCACGCGGCAGCCGGGCTCCTGCACGTGACGGCAGTCTCCGAATCTGCAGTGGCCGAGGAATGGCCGGAACTCGAGAAAGCATTCGTCGAGATGGCTCGCCGGGAGATTCCACATGCCGATCTCGCGGAGCCCCGGCGTGTCGACGACGAAGCTGCCGTCGGGAAGCGGGTGCATCGCGGCGCCTACGGTCGTGTGTCGACCCTTGTTGACGGACTCGCTGATCTCGCCGACGCGGAAGTTGAGCCCCGGATAGATCGCGTTGAGCAGCGACGACTTCCCGACACCCGACGGTCCGCTCAGCGCCGAGGTGCGGCCGTGCAGCGCGGCTCCGAGCTCATCGAGTCCGATGCGAGCCTTCACGCTGGTGAGATGAATGGGATATCCGGCGAGCCGGTATTCCTCGACCCATGGCGGCAGTTCATCGACCAGCTCCCGTTTGTTCAGAACGATGCGCGCCTGGATGTCGTTGGCCGCGGCGATCACCAGAAAGCGATCGAGCATGCGCGGATGCGGCTCCGGCTTCGCGAACGCGAACACCACGATCACTTGATCGATGTTTGCGACGACCACGCGCTCGCCATGCGCACCACCCGGTGCGCGACGCGCGAGCCGCGAGCGGCGCGGAAGGATCTCGGCGATGACCCAGCTCCCGCCTCGCTCCTCCTTCTCGAGACGCACGTCGTCGCCTACGGCGATCTTGTCCGCGCCCTCCTGCTTGAGGCGTCCCCTCAGAGTGGCCACATGCTGCGCGCCAGTCGAGGTTCGAACGGTCCACGCACCACCGGCGCCGTTCATCACCACTCCCCGTACGTCGGCCGATCCTTCGGTCATTGCGAAAGCATCAGCGATCGTGTTCCGTGCCTTCGTCTCGCATCACGTTCCACCACGGGCGTGCCGAGGGAGCGTTCGCAGTCACGAGGAGATCGAGCTGCCGCTTGACGTCGTGCAGTGAGAGCGCGCCCAGGGCCTGCGTGGCCTCCTCCACGGTTGCCCCCCACGCCAGGAATGGTGACTCGATGTGTCCGGTGACTTCAGGCTGCTCTCCGCCCCAACGCACGAAGAGCAGATAAGCGCCGATCGGGCGAGTGCGCTCACCCGTGTCATCCGTCTCGATCGCCACCGTGTACGAGCGACCATCGGCCCCCTCGAAGGCGGCCGGCCGCGCGTGAACCGCCATGTAGCCGCCGAGCGTGCGCTCGTCTCCGCGGCTGTGATCGGGCGGCTCGTGTCGCGCCATCTAGTGCTTGTAGCCGCTCATCATCTCGCGCACGACGTTGCCGGTGATGAACGCCAGGTTTGCCGGACGTTCGGCGAGCCGCCGCATGAGATACGGATACCACTGCGTGCCGAACGGCACGTAGACCCGCATGCGGTAGCCTTCGGCCACGAGCTGCTCCTGGAGGTCGCGGCGGACGCCGTACAGCATCTGAAACTCGAACCGGTCGGCGGCGATGCCACGTTCCTTCGCGAACCGCTTCGCCTCCTCGATGATCACCGGATCGTGCGTGGCGAGGCCGGGATAGTTCCCGCGCTCCATCAGGGCGTGCATGCAGGTCACGTA
>DATGDQ010000426.1:0-6397 GCA_035310785.1 Gemmatimonadaceae bacterium
CGATTCTCGTAGAACCGCGACCCCAGTTCCTCGGCCACGTGGCTCAGTCCCTCATTGAGCCAGGGATCCTCCTCGTTGCCGTTGCGAAGGATCGCATGCTGCCCGAACGAGATCATGTGCTGGAACTCGTGAATGAACGTCGATGGCGTCAGCTGTAACACGGCCGCAACCGTGTGGGTGCAACTCAACGTGGCGTTCGGATCGGGCACGAGCGAGTAGAAGATCTCCGCGCCATTCGACTTGCCGGCGTATTGCGCTGGCAGCAAATCGACGGCGTTGAAGAAGCCGGCGATGTAGCCCTTACTCGAGCAGTCGCTCGCCGTCGTGAGTTTGTTGATGAGCGGCGAGAGCAGCACGATCACGCGCCCGTTCGCATCGATGTCCGTCGGTGGCCCGAAGGTCGAGACATCGATGGTGTACAGATCGAGATCGAACGTGTTGCCGAAGGCGGCGATCTGCGCGTCCGTGAAGCCGCCCGAGGGGGCGTTCTTCGATACGTAGATCAGCAGGTGCGAGCCGGAGTACTTGAGGATCGCAGTGTCGAGCGTGTACTGCGATCCGTTGCTGAAGCTCGACAACACGTGAAAGGTCGCGGAGGCGCCCACGACCGTCGACACCGCGCTCGCGGGCACGCGGCTCGCGAGCGGCCCTGCTGCTGTTCCGCTCGAGCGCGCGGCGGCGGCAACTTCGCGTTCACGACTGCGCAGGTAGCGGTCGAGGCTTCGCTGCATCGCCGACAGATCGGCGCCGGCCATCGGCGGAAGTGCCTGCCGAGATGCGCTGATGATGTTGCCGACGGCTGCTCCGGGAGCGCCCGCCGAGAGGGTGAAGTCGACGGGGTTCACCGGCGACGTTGCGGTGACGAACTGCGGGACCACCAGATAGGTCCCTCCGTCCGCAGGGATGGACAGGCAGGGCAGATCCGCTTCGGGAATCACGCGGCCTGTCATCGTGGCGACGGTGAAGCTCGATCCCGTGCAGCTGCCATTGGGCCGTGTGGGGGTGGAGTCGCTACTGCAGGCGGCCAGGTAGGCGATGATGCCGCTTCCCAGCACCAGCGAGGGCAGGAGTTTGCGCATGGGCTTCAGGATAAGTGGAGCCCGGGAGCGCACTCTCCCCACGGGCGTACGGTAAACAGGTGTTATTCTTCAGATCAGAGATGGTTCCTTTCGAATTCTAGGCCAGCGCTCTTCAGAACAATAGGCAACCCCGTCCCGGCAGCATAATATTCGGGGTAGATGCTCGTGGAAGCTTCGCGAGCGTGACAACTTCGCTGAGTTTCGCGAGAGCCCCCGAGCCCCGCGCGTGCGCTCCTGCGCGAACGCGTCGTTTTGTCCCTTTCGGCGCCTGATGTCATTCGTCCATCTCCACTGTCACTCCGAATACTCGCTGCTCGATGGCGCCAACCGCATTGGCGATCTGATCAGCCGCGCGCAGGAGCTCGAGCAGCCTGCCCTCGCCATCACGGATCATGGAAATCTTCACGGCGCGTGGGACTTCCAGGAGCGGGCACGAAAGGCCGGCATCAAGCCGATCATCGGCATGGAGGCGTACGTCGCCCCCGCGGATCGCCGCGACCGCTCCCGTCCCCGAAGCGGCGGCAAGCCCTACTACCATCTGGTCCTGCTCGCCCGTGACGCCGTAGGCTATCGCAATCTCGTCAAGCTCTCCTCCCTCGCCTACACCGAAGGCTTCTACACCAAGCCGCGGATGGACCGCGAGCTCCTCGCCCGGTATTCAGAAGGACTGATCGTCTCGTCGGCCTGCATCGCCGGAGAGATCGCGACGCATCTGCTGGAGGGACGCCTCGAGGAAGCCAAGGGTGTCGCGCACTGGTACGCGAACACCTTTCCGGACCGCTACTATCTGGAGGTCCAGGCCCACGATTCAGGCGGCATCCAATCCAAGCTCAACGCCCTCGTTCTCGATCTCTCGGCCGAAACCGGCATTCCGGTCATCGCGACGAACGATGCGCACTTTCTTCGCGACACCGATCACGACGCGCACGACGTGCTCCTCTGCATCGGCCTCGGCAAGGATCGCAGCGATCACGATCGCATGCGCTACGACAACGGCCTGTACTTCAAGAGCGCGCCCGAGATCGCCGTGCGCTTTCCGGGCCGACCGGACGTCCTCGAGAACACGCTCAGGATCGCGGATGAGATCGACGTCTCGTTCTCGAAGACGTATCACGTCCCGTCGTTCCCGCTTCCCGCCGGCGTGGAGAACGAGAACCAGCTGCTCGTGCGCCTCGCCGACGACGGCGCGAAGATGCGCTATGGCGATCCGCTCCCGGCCAACGTGCGCGAGCGACTCGACTACGAGCTCGGTGTCATCACGAAGACGGGGTACGCGGGCTACTTCCTCATCACCTACGATTTCATCAAGGCCGCGCGCGATCGCGGCATCCCGGTCGGCCCGGGCCGCGGCTCGGCCGCCGGATCGCTGGTCGCCTACGCACTGCGCATCACCGACGTCTGCCCGCTCAAGTTCGATCTCCTCTTCGAGCGCTTTCTGAATCCCGAGCGCGTCTCGATGCCAGACATCGACGTCGATTTCTGTTTCGAGCGGCGCGGCGAGGTGATCGAGTACGTGCGTCAGAAGTACGGACGCGAATCCGTGGGACAGATCATCACGTTCGGCACGATGAAATCGCGCGCGGTGATCAAGGATGTGGGCCGCGTGCTCGGCTTCAGCCCCGCGGAAACCGATTCGCTCGCGAAGCTCATCCCGAACCAGCCGAACTTCTCGCTCACGGTGAAGGAAGCCACCTCGCAGATTGCCGAGGTGAAGCAGCTGTATCGGAACGACCAGCGATATCGCCAGCTGCTCGACTACGCGATCGCGCTCGAGGGACTCTCGCGCCACGCCGGCGTGCACGCGGCGGGGATCGTCATCGCACCGGGCCCGCTCGACGAATACGTGCCGGTCTGCACGCAGAGCTCCAAGGGCGCCGGCGGCTCGAGAGACGACGAATCGATCGTCGTCACACAGTACGACATGAACGCGCTCGAGAAGACCGGGATGCTCAAGATGGACTTTCTCGGTCTCACCACGCTCACGATCATCCACGACGCGCTGGGGCTCATCGAGGCGACGACGGGCACCCGGCCGAATCTCGATGATCTGCCGCTCGACGATCCCGAGACCTACCGGCAGCTGCGTGCCGGGCGTACCGCCGGTGTCTTCCAGTTCGAGTCCGCACTCGCCACGGACATGCTGAAGAGCATGCGCTGCGATCGCTTCGATGATCTCGTCGCATCCAATGCGCTGATGCGCCCGGGGCCGCTCGACGCCGGCATGCATCGCGTGTACATCGCGCGCAAGCGCGGCGAGGAAGCGGTGTCCTATCCGCTTCCCGAGCTCGCGGACGTGCTCGCGCCCACGTACGGGGTCATCACCTATCAGGAGCAGGTGATGCGGATCGCGCAGCTGCTCGCCGGGATCTCGCTCGCCGAGGCCGACGTGCTCCGAAAGGCCGTGGGCAAGAAGGACGCGGCGCTCATCGAGGCCGAGCTCACCAAGTTCACGAGCAAGGCGATCGCGCGCGGATTCGCCCCGGCGGTGATTCACGACATCGCCGGACAGATCAAGACCTTCGGCCGCTACGGCTTCAACAAGTCGCACTCGGTCGCGTACTCGATCATCTCGTATCACACCGCCTGGCTCAAGACGCACTACCCGGCGGAATTCATGGCGGCGCTCCTATCGTCGCAGATCGGCGATGCGGACTCCGTCGTGAAGTACATCAACGAGGCGCGCGAGCTGGGCATCGAGGTCCTTCCTCCCGACGTGAATGAATCGGGCTACAAGTTCACCGTCATCGGCGACAAGCGCGTCCGCTTCGGACTGGGCGCGATCCGGAACGTCGGCCACGCGGCGATCGACTCGATTCTCGCGGCGCGCGCCGACGCGCCGTTCACGTCGCTGTTCGACCTGTGCGAGCGCGTCGATTTGCGGATGTGCAACAAGCGCGTGTTCGAGGCGCTGATCGCATCGGGTGCCCTCGACTCGCTGGGCGGCCATCGCGCACAGTATCTCTCCGCGCTCGACTCGGCGCTGCAGGAGGCGGGGCTCAAGCAGGATGAGGCCGCGAGCGGGCAGGGCTCGCTCTTCGGTCTTGCGAATGCCGATGAGTCGCCGCGCCCGCAGCTCTCGCGGTCGCTGCCCAACATCTCGGCGTGGGGCGACAGCGAACGGCTCGCGAAGGAGAAGGAGATCCTGGGCTTCTACATCTCGGGGCACCCGCTCGAGCCGTTCCGCACCGAGGTCGAGCTCTTCGCGACGCACAGCGTGTCGACGCTCGGGAAGTGGGTGGAGACGCCGATGTTTCTCGGCGTCGTCGTGACTGCCATCAAGCGCCAGATCAGCAAGCGGAACGGTTCGGAGTTCGCACGGTTGACAGTCGAGGATTTCTCCGGATCTTCCGAAGTCCTGGTATTTCCCGAGGCGTGGGCGATTCTGGGAGATCGCATCAAACCCGACGTCCCCGTACTCTTAAAGGGCGGTTACTCCAAGCGTGACCAGGAGGTGGACAATCCGACGTTCATCGTCGAGGCGGTCACGCCGTTCGCGGAGCTGCGTGCGACGGGCAACGTCGCGGTGTCGATCGAGCTGGCTGCCGGTGCGCCGGTGACGGCAGACGTGCTGCACGATGTCCGTGAAATGGTGGACGCACACGCGGGCTCGGCGCCGATCGAGCTTCGCTGGAACGATGGCAACGGCACGAGCGCGCGGCTCCGTTCGCGCTCTCTCAAGATCGCGGTGACGAACGCCGCCCTCCACGATTTGCGCGCCCTGCTCGGCATCGAGCGCGTTAGACTCGTCCGCGGGAGCTGAAGCATGAGCACGTCGATAATGGAGTTCGAGAAACCGATCGTCGAGCTGGAGAGGCAGATCGATGAGCTGCGGCGCACGGCGGAGAAGCGCCAGCTCAGCATGGAGGACGAGATCGTGCCGCTCGAGCGTAAGCTGGATGAGCTCCGCCGCAGCGTGTACACCAGTCTCACACCGCTGCAACGTGTGCAGGTAGCGCGCAATGCGCGTCGTCCCTTCACACTCGACTACCTGCAGCTCGCCTTCACGGACTTCATCGAGCTGCACGGTGACCGGCTCTATCGCGACGATGCCGCGATCGTGGGCGGGTGGGCGCGGCTCGATGGTGACACGGTGATGGTGATCGGACACCAGCGCGGCCGCGACACGAAGGAAAATCTCAAGCGCAACTTCGGCATGCCGCATCCGGAGGGATATCGCAAGGCGCTTCGCCTCATGAAGCTCGCGGAGAAGTATCACATCCCCGTGATCACGCTCATCGACACCCCGGGCGCATGGGCGGGGCTCGGAGCCGAGGAGCGGGGACAGTCCGAGGCCATCGCGCGCAATCTGTTCGAGATGAGCCGGCTCGAGGTTCCCGTCGTGGCGACCGTCATCGGAGAGGGTGGATCGGGCGGCGCGCTCGCGCTCGGCGTCGCGGATCGCGTGCTGATGCTCGAGAATGCCGTGTACTCGGTGATCACCGTGGAGGGTTGCGCGGCGATTCTCTGGAAGGACGGAAAGAGCAACGAGATGAAGGAGCGCGCGGCAAAGGCGCTGCGCATCACTGCGCCGGAGCTGATGGAGCTCGGTGTGATCGATGAGATCGTGCCCGAACCGGTGGGCGGCGCGCACGTGAATCACGAAGCATCGGCGCGCTCGCTGCAGGAGGCGCTCGTGCGAAACCTCGAGGAGCTGCGACGCTTCCGGCCGGAGAAGCTCGTGCGCCGGCGCCGGGAGAAATTCCTCTCGATGGGCGAGTTCTCGGAGTGATGGTGGCTCCGCACCTGGTCGAGGTCGCGTTCAAGGGCAAGCGCAAGGAGTTCTTCCTCTGGGACGGCGAGGAGCCTCCGCGCCTGGAGTCGGCCGTGATCGTCGAGGTGGATCGCGGCGAGGATCTGGGTCGCGTGCACGCGATCGGCGAGCGCGCGGCAACGCGCTGCGGTGGATGCGCGCACGGCTGCGGCACCACCGCCCCGGATCGCAAGGTGCTGCGCGCCGCCACGCCCGAAGATGAGCGCCGCGCCGCCGAGCTCCCGGATGAGGATGAGATCGCGCGTCGCAAGGCGACGGAGCGCGTGAAGGCGCACGCGCTCGTGATGAAGGTCTCCGATGCGGAATGGCAGTGGGACCGCAAGAAGCTCACGCTGTATTTCACGGCGGAGAAGCGCGTCGACTTTCGCGCGCTCGTGCGGGATCTCGCGGCTGCGTTCCGCACGCGCATCGAGCTGAAGCAGATCGGTGTGCGCGATGAGGCGAAGCGGCTGGGCGGCATCGGCCGTTGCGGACGCGAGTACTGCTCCGCGTCGTGGCTCCCCGAGCTGCGCCCTGTGAATCTGCAGGTGGCAAAGGACCAGCATCT
>DATGDQ010000427.1:0-18160 GCA_035310785.1 Gemmatimonadaceae bacterium
GTCGAGCATGAGATAGTCGATCGGGCCGCCTTCCACCTGCCGTCGTGGGGCCTCGAGCCAATCGCCCCAGAACCCCTGGCCGGCAGCGATGCGCACGATGCGACTCACGCGTTCGCGCCGAGCTGCGCGGGGAGCGTGAACGTTCCGAGGTGCGGTCCGCGATTGTGCAGCGATGCGCGGAGCGCCATCGCGAGCACGTCGCGCGTCTCCTCGGGGTAGACGATCGCATCGATGAATCCGCGCGCGCCGGCGAAGCGAGCATCGAGCTGCTGATCGTAATCCGCGCGCATCTCACCCACGGCGCGCGCCAGATCGGGTGGCAGCTCGCCGCCCCGATTGGACTGCAGCGATGGCCCGTGCACGGCCTGCACCGCGGCCTCTCCTTCCATCACGCCCATGCGGCCGGTGGGCCAGCTGAAGATGAAATCGGGATCGAACCCCTGCGCCGCCATCGCGTAGTAGCCCGCGCCCGACGCATGATTGACGGTGAGCGTGATCTTCGGCACGACGGCCGTGGCCATCGCTTCGACGAACCGTGCGCCCGCCCGAATGATTCCCTCGTGCTCCGCCTCCGGCCCGACCATGAAGCCGGACACGTCCTGCACGAACAGCAGCGGGATGCCCTGCCGGTCGCACCGATCGATGAAGTACGCGACCTTCTCCGCGCTCTCGGCGTAGATGATGCCGCCGAAGCGAGGTCGCTCGCCCGCTCTTCCCTTCACGAGTCCCCGCTGGTTGGCGATGACGCCCACGGGGATGCCCTGGATGCTCGCATCGCCGCAGATCATCTCGCGCGCGAGCCCTTCCTGCATTTCGTCGATCGCGCCGTCGTCGACGATGGCGCGGAGCAGCGCATGCATGTCGTACGACATGCGATGATCGGCGGGGAGCAGATCCTGCAGCGCCTCCGCAGAGGGATGGGCACTCGCGTGGGCTGCGGCGTGTCTCGCGTCGAAAGCACTCGCAGGCCTCGGGAGCCGATCGATCAAGTCACGAATCTTCGCGATGCAGGCCTGATCGTCCGGAACGCTGTAATGCGCGACGCCGGACTTCTCCGTGTGCGTGCGCGCGCCTCCCAGCGACTCTGAATCGATCACCTGCCCGGTTGCCCCCTTCACGAGATTCGGTCCGCCGAGGCCCATGAACGATGTGCCCTCCACCATCAGGATCACGTCCGAGAGCGCCGGCAGGTACGCGCCACCCGCGATGCACGGCCCCATCACCGCGGCGATCTGTGGAATGCGGAGATAGCGCCGCATGACCGAGTTGTAATAGAAGATCCGGCTCGCACCATACTGACCCGGGAATACTCCGCCCTGATACGGAAGATTGACTCCCGCTGAGTCGACGAGATAGACGATCGGGATGCGGCATCGCATCGCGATCTCCTGTGCGCGAAGAATCTTCTGAATCGTCTCGGGCCACCACGACCCCGCCTTCACGGTCGCATCGTTCGCGACGACGACGATCTCGCGTCCGCGCACGACCGCCAGTCCGGTGACGACGCCGGCCGCGGGCGCCTGGCCGTCGTACTTGTCGTAGGCGAGCAGCAGGCCGACTTCCAGGAAGCGCGTATCGCCGTCGCGAAGCAGATCGATGCGCTCACGAGCGGTGAGCTTCCCCTGCGCGTGCTGGCGGTCGATCTTCGCGCTGCCGCCGCCTTCGCGCAGACGGGCCTCCAGCTCGCGAATCTCGCCGGAGAGTTGGCCGAGCCGGGACATCACGCTTCCTGCTTCTGGCGCTCGGCGAACCACTCTCGGATGTACGTGATCAGATCGGTCGTGGCGGTGCCGGGTCCGAACAGCCGGCCGATTCCCTGCTTCTGGAGCGCTTCGATATCCTCGGCGGGGAGAATGCCGCCGCCGGTGATGAGCATGTCGTCTCGCCCCTGCTCGCGCACGAGCGCCAGCACGCGCGGAAAGAGCGTCATGTGCGCACCGCTGAGGATCGAGAGACCGATGACGTCGACATCCTCCTGGATGGCGGCGGTCGCAATCATCTCGGGGGTTTGATGCAACCCCGTGTAGATGACCTCCATTCCGGCGTCACGCAGTGCCGCGGCGACGACCTTCGCTCCTCGATCGTGACCGTCGAGGCCGGGTTTGGCGATCAGAACACGAATGGGACGCATTGCACTCCGGTGCGAGTGACGATCGCTCGGCTCGCGCACGCGATCGGTTCGGACGTGCAAGTTATCGACCGGGGCACTAGCCCGCCAACTCGCTCTTGCGTGCCACGAGAAGCATTTCGGACGATCGCCGGGAGAGGGGCGCGCTGCTCCAGCCATCGTATGCCTCCTCCACGATCAACCCCGCCGACTGGCACAGCTCCGCGAGGCGGGTCGCGGTGTAGAGCCGGATTCGATGCTCGCGCTCGCCGGCCGTCTGCGTCCCGCTCCAATGCGAGCGGATCGTGAGCACGCCCGACAGCGGATCGAACTCGCGTTCGTGGGCGATCAAAGTTCCGTCGGCAGACTTCCACCAGTCTCGCGACAGGAACCTGGCCATGACGCCGTCGCGGCTGCCGCCGTGCCACACCAGCACGCCGTTGGGCCGAAGTACGCGCGCGAGCTCGTGGATCACGCGCGCGTCATCCGCGGGGTCGAGAAAGAAGCCGAAGCTCGTGAACAGATTGAGCACCGCCGCGAATCGGCCGGTCCATTTCGCCGGCAGGGCGCGCATGTCCCCGCGCACGTACCGCAGCGTGGACGACGTTCCCCTCTTGCGCGCGACGTCGAGCAAATGGCTCGAGTAGTCGAGCCCCGTCACATCGAAGCCGGCCTCCGCGAGAAGATGCGCGTGCCGGCCCTGCCCGCACGGCACATCGAGAAGACGTTCGCCGGCCGGCAGCTCGAGGAGCTCGATCAACCGTGCAACGTCTGCCCGATCGCGGGTCGCCGAGAAGATCGGCTCGTATTCGAGCAGATACTGTGCGTCAAAGTACGATTCCCACCACTCTCTCGGGCGGCGTTTCCGAGCGGTCAAAAGAAGACCGGCTCTCGATACGCCCCGAACACCGCTTCCATGGCCGCGCGAATCTCGTACAACGTCGCGTACGCGCGCGCGCAGTCCAGTATGTGCGGCACCAGATTCTCGGTCGTGCGAGCCGCCGCCTTGAGCGCCTCCAGGCGCCGCGACACGAGATCGTTGTCGCGCGTCGCGCGCAGTTCGGCCAGGCGCGCCCGCTGCTCGCGCTCCGTATCGCCGATCTTGAGGAGCGGGATGGTGAGCTCGTCGTTCTCGACGATGAAATCGTTCACGCCGACGATGATCCGCCGATGCTGCTCGATCTCCCACTGCTGTCGCGCCGCCGACTCCGCGATTCGGCGCTGGAACCATCCCGTCTCCAGGGCGCGCACCACGCCACCGGCCCGCTCGATCTCATCGAACAACGACTCGGCCTCGCGCTCGAGCTTGTCGGTGAGCGCCTCGACGTAGTACGAGCCGCCGAGCGGATCGATCACGTTCGGCACGCCGCTCTCGAAGGCGAGGATCTGCTGCGTGCGCAGCGCCACCTGCACCGAGTGCTCGGTAGGCAGCGCGAGCGTCTCGTCCATGGAGTTCGTGTGGAGCGACTGTGTGCCGCCCAACGCCGCCGCCATCGCCTGGTAGGCCACGCGCACGACGTTGTTCATGGGCTGGGCGGCCGTGAGCGTTACACCGGCCGTTTGCGAATGGAATCGCATTGCCCAGGAGCGCGGATCCTTCGCCCCGAAGCGCTCACGCATGTGGCGCGCCCAGATCCGACGGGCGGCACGCAGCTTCGCGATCTCCTCGAAGAAATCGTTGTGGATGTCCCAGAAGAACGAGAGGCGCGGCGCGAACTCGTCGATCTTGAGACCGCGCGCGATTCCGCGCTGCACGTAGGTGAACCCATCCGCCAGCGTGAACGCCAGCTCCTGGGCGGCGGTCGACCCGGCCTCGCGAATGTGGTAGCCGGAGATCGAGATCGTGTTCCAGCGCGGGGCGTGCTTGGCGCTCCACTCGAAGTTGTCGACGATCAGGCGCAGCGCAGGCTCGATGGGGTAGACCCACGCGTGCTGGGCCATGTACTCCTTCAGAATGTCGTTCTGAATCGTGCCCTGCAGTCTCGACGCATCGACGCCCTGCTTCTCCGCGGCCGCGATGTAGAAGCAGTAGAGGATGATCGCCGGCCCGTTGATCGTCATCGACGTGGACACCTTGTCGAGCGGAATACCCTCGAACAGTGTCTCCATGTCCGCGAGACTCGAGATGGCTACGCCGCACTTGCCGACCTCGCCCTCGGAGCGCGGATGGTCCGAGTCGTAGCCCATGAGCGTCGGAAAATCGAACGCGACGGAGAGTCCGGTCTGGCCGTGCTCGAGCAGGAACTTGTAGCGCGCGTTCGTGTCGTGCGCGCTGCCGAACCCCGCGAACTGGCGCATTGTCCACAGGCGCCCCCGATATCCCGTGGGATGAATGCCGCGGGTATACGGGAAGAAGCCGGGGAGCGACAGGTCGCCATCACCGGATCGGTCGAGCGGCGTATACAGAGGCGCCACTTCGCCGCCCGAGTTCACGAAGGCGAGATCGCGCGTGCTGCTCGCGGCGAAGCGCTCGCGCCACGCGGCGACTTCCGCGCGCAGCTGCGCGAGCTCCTCTTCCTGCGAGCGCGAATCGAGGTGCGGATCGAGTGTCGTCATGCCACCTCACTCTCACTGTTCGTCGATCGGGAATGCGCGAGGAGCGATGCGACCTCCGCAATCAGCTCCTCCGATGCAGCGAGCGGCGTCGTGCGGCCCTCTTCGACATCCGGAAGCAGCGCCTCCAGATGCGCCGTGAGCGCGCGGTCGTTCCAGATGCGGTCGTGCAGCGCGCGATCCACTCCCTCGACAACACGATCGCGCAACCGCGAGCGACGCCGCCGCGCCAGCGCTCCGCTCTTCTCAAGGTAATCGAAGTGCGCATCGAGCGCCGTCGCGAGCTCGTCGATACCTTCGCCGCGCTCGGCGCTCGTGGCGAGCACCGGAGGCGTCCACGAGGGCTCCGGCGACTCCTTCAATGCCTCACGCTCCGCGCGCGCCCGCCTGCCGACACGCGCGAGATCCACGCCATGATGCGCCGGCATGTTGCGCGACAGCTGGCCCATGCGAAGACCGAGCATCAGCTTCATCTCGTGCCGCATGCGGTCTGCGCCCGGGCGATCTGCCTTGTTCACGACGAACAGATCCGCCGCTTCCATGAGACCCGCCTTGAGCGTCTGAATCGAATCGCCGGACTCCGGCACGATCACGAGCACGCTCGTGTCGGCGGTGTGCGCGACATCGAGCTCGCTCTGACCAACGCCAACGGTTTCCACGAGCAGCCGGTCGAAGCCGAAGGCATCCAGCACGTCGCACACGTCGCGCGTTGCCGCGGCGAGTCCGCCGAGGGCGCCGCGGGTGGCCATCGAGCGGATGAAGATGCCGTCGTCGAGCGCGACCGACTCCATGCGGATCCGATCCCCGAGCAATGCTCCGCCCGTGAACGGCGACGTAGGATCGACGGCGACGATTCCGACCGTGAGTCCCTGCCGTCGATATCGCTCGGCGAGGCGAGTCGTGATGGTGCTCTTTCCGGCTCCCGGAGGGCCGGTGATGCCGATGCGCCGCGCGCGGCCCAGCATCGAGTAGAGCGACGCGAGCAGCTGCGAAGCACCCTCGCGACGATTCTCGACGATCGAGATGGCGCGCGCGAGCGCCGCGGGACGCCGCGCAGCGAAGTCGTCGAGCAACTTCTCCTGTCCGGGAAGTGAGGCGGTGGACACGCTACCTGGGCGCCCGGAGCGGCACGGGCGGAGCCGCGTCGGCGCGCTGAGCCAGCAGTCGCTGAATGCGCGCCGGAGTCGCGCGCACGACGGTCAGTTCCAGCGATCCCAGCACGAAGCGCTCACCGACCGCCGGAATGCGTCCGAGCGCGCGCACGATCAATCCCGCGAGGGGCTGCGATCGATCCTCGAGCCACTCGGGAAGCTGCGCATCGAAGCGGGCGGCGACCTCGCTCGCGGGCATCGAGGCATCGAGCACCACCGCATGGCGTGAATGTCCGACGTCGGCCATGGCCGGCTCGTCGTGCTCGTCGTGGATGTCGCCGACGAGCTCCTCGAGCAGATCCTCGAGTGTCACGATGCCGGCCGTGCCCCCGAACTCGTCGACGACGACGGCGAAGTGGAACTGTCCACGCAGCATCTCGAACAGCATCTCGCTCACTCGCTTCGTGGCCGGCGCATGCGGGACGGGGCGGAGTGGTGCCATGCGCTCACCGCCATCGCGGAAGACGTCGAAGACGTGCACGACGCCGACGATCTCGTCGAGCGAGCTCCGATACACGGGCACGCGGCTGTACCCCGACTTCGCGATCACAGCCGCCATCTCGAGTGGCGAGAGCGCAATGTCTACGGCAAACACCGCCGTGCGCGGCGTCATCACGTCGTGCAGCACGCGCTCGCCGAACTGGACCACGCCTGCGATGATATCGATCTCCTGGGTCTCGCCGATTCCCTCCAGCTGTCCTTCGCGCAGCAGCTCCTCGAATCCTTCGCGGCGCGACTGCTCGTTCACCCTGGGGCGCACGCTCGCTGCTGCCACGGCACTCGCGAGCCGCTCCACGGGCGACAGGAGCGCGGACGTCGCGCGCAGTGTGGGCAGGGGTACGGGCACGAGCTTCGATGACCAGCGCCGCGCGATCGCCCGCGGCACGAGCTGTCCGAAGACGAGCACCGCGAGTACGAACACAACGATTTCGCCGATGACCCCGAGGCCGTCCGACGCCGGACGCATGCCGATCGCGAGTCCCGCCACGATTGCGAGCAACGCCGCGGCACTCCCCGACGCGGCGAGCAGCTGGTGCAGGCGCTCGACGTACGCCTCCGCCGTCACCTTCCCCGTGAGCTGTTGCTCCACCCAGTCGCGCAACCACATGCGGCTGGCGGAGCGAAGCGACGTCGACGCGGCCGTGAGCCACGCGACCAGAAGCAGAAGCAAGGCGAGAACCACCGTCATCGCGCGCTCATCGCGTTCGCGGTCTCGACCCGCTCGAAATAGAGGCGGTCAATGCGACGCCTGACGACGCGCTCGACCACCACGCGAAAGCCATTCAGCGTGAGCGCCTCTCCTGCGCGGGGCACGCGGCCGAGTCGCTGGAAGATGAGTCCTCCCACCGTCGTGATGTCCTTGTCCTCGAAGTGCTCGCCGAGCGCCTCGGAGAGCTCATCGAGCGTCACGCGTCCGGACACCCAGAAGCGCGTGTTCGCCTCTGCAACGATCGGCGGTTCCTCCCAGTCGTTCTCATCGCGAATGTCGCCGACGATCTCTTCGAGAATGTCCTCGATCGTCAGCAGCCCAGCGGTGCCGCCGTATTCGTCGACCACGATCGCGATGTGCGTGCGCGTCGACTTGAAGTCGCGCAGTTGCGAGTCGATGGCCTTGCTTTCCGGGATGAACGTCGCGGGGCGTACCAGCGAGGCCCACCCTGCGGCAGGCTCCTCGTCCGCGATCACCGCAGCGAGCAGGTCCTTCGCATAGAGAATCCCGACGACGTGATCGAGCGTGTCGTCGTAGACGGGGAGCCGCGCATGCTGCGACGATCGCACGCGCTCCACCACTTCCGACCATGGCGTGGACCGCTCCACCCCGACGATGTCGACTCGCGGGATCATCACTTCCTGGACCTCGATCTCACCGAGCGCGAACACGCGCCGCAGAATCGCTCGCTGTTCGCGCGGCGATTGCGGCCCGTGCGCCACGGCGTCGCGCAGCGGGGCGGCGGGGCGCTCTCGCTCCTCGCGCAATGGCGGCGGAGGCAGAAGCCGTGCGAGAATGCCGTCGATGGCGGCGCCCGTCGCCACGAGCGGCCTCATGATCAGCTCGATCGGGCCGAGCACGAGAGCGAATCGTGCAAGCACCGGCGCGCCGATCCTATCGCCCACCTCGCGCGGGAGAATTTCGCCGAGCACGAGAATGACCACGATGCCGGCGAGCGCGATGCCGATCGCAACCGGGGCGCGACGCGCCCACAGCTCGGTCGCGAGCGCGAAGGCGGCGCCGCTCGTGACCTGGGACACGAGCCGCGCGATCGACAGCGCGCGATGTGTGCGCTCGCGGTCGTCGCCGTGCGGCAGGGTGCTCCCCTCGCGCGTCTGCTCATCGCGACCGGCGGTCAGCAGTGCGCCATCGGCCAGCGCAGACGCCGCTGCGAGCGCGAGCGCCAATACCGCCACGACCCAGGCGAAGATCATGCGGAGGCCAGCACGCGTGAGAGGACTCGCTCCTGCCGCTTCCACATCGGTGAGCTCGTACGCCGTTCCGATTCGGGATGCTCGTACCCGAGCACGTGCAGCACGCCGTGTACGACGAGCCGCGCGAGCTCCTCGCGCACCGGGACGCCGTGCTCGAGCGCGTTCGCGCGTGCCACGGCGGGCGCGATGTAGACGTCGCCGACCACCGGGGAATCTCTACGCGACCGCTTGTATCCGAACGAGATCACGTCGGTGGCGCCGCGATGGCCGAAATGCCTCGAGTTGAGGCGCGCCATGGCGGGAGTGCCGAGGAAGGTGATCGAGAGCATCGCATCGCGTACGCGCTCCGACGCGAGGGTGGCGCGCGCGATCGATGCCACGCGCGCCGCGGCGAGTGGTACTCGCACGTCTTGCGCGCTGACGTAGATGCTCACGCTCATACCGAAGCGAACTCCGATGTCACACCGCCGCTCGCCGCCGGATAGTCGATGCGCGCGTGGTGCATGCTCGTGAACACGCGCGCAAATTCATCCTTGATCACGTCGAGGTCGCGCAGCGTGAGGGGCGCCTGGTGCAGTTGTCCCTGGTCGACGCGCTGCTTGACGATGTGATCGATCACCTCGCGCACGCGCTGGGGCGTGGGATCCTGCAGCACCCGAACCGACGCTTCTACGCCATCGGCGAGCATGCAGATGGCAGTTTCCGCGGACTGCGGTACGGGACCGGGATAGATGTAGTCGGCAACGTTCACGATGGGTGACCCGTCGCCGTTTCGCGCCTTCTCCTCGAAGTACGTGATGTGCCCCGTCCCGTGGTGTTCGGGGATGAACGCGGAGATCGCCGCAGGCAGATGGTACTCCGCCGCGAGGTCCAGACCTTCCTGGATATGATTCCTGATGATCGTCGCGCTCGTGCCGGGCTTCAGCACGTCGTGCGGGTTGCGCCCGCCCGCCTGGTTCTCCACGAAGTACTGCGGCTTCGCCAGCTTGCCGATGTCGTGGTAGTACGTGCCCACACGGCCGAGCAGGCCGTTCGCGCCGATCGCGTTGCACGCCGCCTCGACGAGATTCGCCATCGCGATCGTGTGGGCATAGGTACCCGGCGCCTCGAGGCTCAAGCGACGCAGCAGTGGGCGATTCAGATCGGACCACTCGACCAGCGTGAGGTCCGTCGTTATGCCCGTGAGTCGCTCCGCGAGCGGCATCAGGAACATCGCCAGCACGACGGACACGAAGGCGTTGAGCAAACCAAATCCCGCGCTGACCCCGATCTGTCGCGTCGCCCATCCGAGGGTCAGCCCGAGCGTCAGTGCCGCGAACAGATAGGCGGCGCCGATCATGAGTACGTAGCGATAGCCCTCATCCCGGCGCAGCGCCGTACGCATGCTCAGCGCCGCCGCCGCCCCACCCACGAGATTCAGGAAGAGTGCGTTGGTGCCGCGATAGACGCTCTGTCCACCCACGAGCACCGCCAGAATCATCGCGGCGATCATGCTGATGCGTGTATCGAACAGCATGCTGCAGATGATGGCTGCGATGGCGACCGGTACGAGCTCGGGTCGCACCGGCTGCAGCTGCGCGCCGCTCGACGCGACCACGAGCACAAGGGTGAACACCGCTGCGAACAGCGCGAGCGCTCGCATCGAGCGATAGAGCGCCGGTCGAAAGACGAGCACGGCGATGCCGAAGATTGCGAGCACGAGCGCGTTGTAGGCGATTCCGCCGATCACCCTGCGAAACGCGTGATCCGCGCCGATCGTCGACTGCATCGCATCGTGCATCGCGTGCATCTTGTCGAACTCCGCCCGCCCGACGACTTCGTGCTCGCCGACGATCTTCTCTCCCGCGCGCACGATGTAGCGATTGACGTCCACCGAATTGCGCAGATCGACGCGGCGCCTCTCGGTGGCCGCCGGGTCCGGAAGAATCGTCGGGTGGAGCAATCCCGCCAGCAGCTTCAGGTACAGTCCGTCCGCCACCGACGAATTGGGATCCGGCTGGAGGGCACGGGCGCGACGGAGTAGAGTACCGAGCGTGAGCACGCTGTCCGCGAGCACGTTCCGCTCCTCCGTCCCGCGTCGCACCAGCAGCTCTCCCTGCACGTCATCGAGCGCTCCGGATGCCGCGATGCCCTCGGGCAGCCACCTCGCATAGGCCCGGTGCACGGCGTCCTGCAGCGCGCGGCGATGGTCGGCGCGAGCGAGATACGCGCCTTCGACGGGCGTGAGCGCCAGGCCATGTGCCGTCGCCGCGCTCATCGCGGCGGCCACCTCGTTGCGCTTGCCCGCCGAGTCGACCGCCGCTCCAATCGATCGCATCAGCGTCGTGAGCTGCTGCTGCGAGGAGTCGAGTGCAGCGGCGGAATACACGAAGATGGGTTTTGCCGAGCGTGCGAGCTGTTCGCGCTCCTCGTGCAGATCCGTCACGGATTTCGGCACGGTGAATCCGAATGGCGCGATCACATTTTGTGTCGCGA
This sequence comes from Gemmatimonadaceae bacterium, assembly GCA_035310785.1. Lineage (GTDB taxonomy): Bacteria > Gemmatimonadota > Gemmatimonadetes > Gemmatimonadales > Gemmatimonadaceae > FEN-1250. Next base: position 10,711 of record DATGDQ010000427.1, read on the forward strand.
CGGAGCCGATCTCGAAAATCGGCGAGTCGACCGCTGCGCTCGTGGGGAACAACAGATACGTGATGAGCGCGACCGCGATCAGGAGCGCGACGCGCGGGGCGTGCAGGGCAAATCGCTCGTGCCCTGTATCCGGCGCCACCGTCACCGCGCCCGAATGCGGAATGCGCGCTTCCATGCCCGCGGCTACTCCACTCCCGAGTCGCGTGCGTACGCCTTAATGATCTCTCTCACCAGGCGGTGGCGCACGACATCGGCCTCGCTCAGGTAGTGAAACCCGATCCCATCAATGCCCTTCAGCACGCGCTCCACCTCGATGAGCCCCGACTGCTCGCGCCCGGGAAGATCGATCTGCGTCTTGTCGCCCGTGATGACGGCCTTGGAGTTCACGCCAAGCCGGGTCAGAAACATCTTCATCTGCGCATTGGTCGCGTTCTGCGACTCATCGAGAATCACGAACGCATCGGCGAGCGTCCGCCCGCGCATGTACGCGAGCGGCGCGATTTCGATCGTACGCGACTCGAGCGCCTTCTGCACGCGCTCCGCCGGCATCATGTCGTCGAGTGCATCGTACAGCGGGCGCAGATAGGGATCGACCTTCGCCTGCATGTCGCCGGGCAAGAAGCCGAGACTCTCGCCCGCCTCGACGGCCGGCCGTGCGAGCACGATGCGCCGCACGCGCTTCCGCGCGAGCGCGTCCACGGCCATTGCGACCGCGAGATAGGTCTTCCCCGTTCCTGCCGGCCCGATGCCCACCACGATGTCGTTGTCGGCGATGAGCTTCATGTACTCGGCCTGGCCGGCCGTCTTCGGCTGAATGATTCGCCGCGTGCCCGGCAGCGCGAGGCGCATCTCGCCCCCCGGACCGCCATTCCCGCCGGGATCGCCGTGATCTTCACTCAGCCGCTGCACATCGTCGGGGGTGAGCGTCAGCTGTTGACGCGCCGTCTCGAGCATGCGCTGTGCGACGGGCGTCGCCCGCTCGACCGCGTCGCCGGGTCCCGTGAGGGAGAGGGAGTCGCCACGCAGCGACACGCGCACCCCCGTGATGCGCGAGAGCGCTATCAGATTCGAATCGTTCACCCCTGCCAGCGTCAGCAGGTCTGCGCCCTCGGCGTTCAGGCGCTGCGTGAGGTGCTCATCGCTCATCGAGCGCCGTCTCCGTTCAATGCCAATCGAATGTGCAGATCCCGCAAGTCATCCTCCGCCACTGGTGTAGGCGCGCCCTCGAAGAGTGCGCGAGCCGCTGTGGTCTTCGGGAAGGCGATCACATCGCGCAGCGATGTCGCGCCCGAGAGCAGCATCGCGATGCGGTCGAAGCCAAACGCAATGCCTCCGTGCGGGGGCGCGCCCGAGCGCAGCCCCTCGAGCAGAAAGCCGAACCGCAGTTGCGCCGTCTGGTCGTCGATCGCGAGCAGGTTGAACATGCGTCGCTGCACGTCGGGATCGGCGATGCGAATGCTGCCGCCACCCAGCTCGGTGCCGTTCAGCACGACGTCGTACGCCAACGCGCGCGCTCTTTCGGGCGCGGTATCGAGCAGCTCGAGATCGGCGGGGTGAGGCGCCGTGAACGGGTGATGCACCGCGCCCAGGGCACCCGAGGCCGGATCCTTTTCGAACAGCGGAAAGTCGATCACCCAGAGAAACGAGAGCGCGTTCGCGGGAACGAGCTGCATCACCCGTCCAGCCTCCTGGCGCACTCGGTCGAGCGCCGGCGACGAGATGTGATCTCGCGCCGCGACGAACAAGCACAGCTCGCCCTCCCCGATGCCGAGGGCGGTCCCCTGCTCCGGCGAGAGAAACTTCGCAGGAGGTCCGTTGAGCTCCCCGTTCTCGCGCTTGAGGCGCAGCATTCCCGCGGCGCCCGCGCTCTTCGCCAGCGCCTCCAGCTCATCCACCTGCTTGCGCGACAGCGCCGCGCCGCCCGGAATGCGCAGCCCTCGCACCCGGCCACCGCTCTCGATCGCACCGCGCGTGATCCCGAAGTCGACGCTCCGGAAGACGTCGGTCGCGTCGAACAGCTCGAGGCCATACCGGAGATCCGGACGATCGGTGCCGTATCGCTCGACCGCGTCGGCGTACTTCATCCGCGGAAACGGTGTCTTGATCGAAACGCCGGCTTCCTTCCAGAGCGCGGCGATCAAGCCCTCCGCGAGAGCGTAGATGTCTTCCGCGGAGATGAAGGACGCCTCGATGTCGATCTGTGTGAACTCGGGCTGCCGGTCCGCACGCAGATCCTCGTCACGGAAGCAGCGCGCGATCTGGAAATAGCGGTCGAAGCCCGAAATCATGAGCAGCTGCTTGTACAGCTGTGGCGACTGCGGAAGGGCGTAGAACTCCCCCGCGCTCACCCTGCTGGGCACCAGATAGTCGCGCGCACCCTCCGGCGTGGGCTTCGTCAGAATCGGCGTCTCGATCTCGAGAAAGCCGCGGTCACTCAGATGTCTCCGCGTGACCTGCATGAGTCGGTGACGCAGCACGATGTTCGTCTGCAAGTCGGGGCGGCGCAGATCGAGATACCGATGGCGCAGCCGCAGCTCCTCGGACGGAAGCGTTTCGCCTTTCCCGAGCGTCACCGGAATCGCCGGCGTGTCGGCCGGCCCGACCACGCGCATCGCGCGCGCCTTCACCTCCACGTCTCCGGTCGCGAGCTCCGCGTTCCGCCCATTCTCCGGGCGCGCAACGACCTCGCCCTCGATCAGCACGACGCTCTCACGACCCACCGCGGCTGCCAGTCGTATCGCGTCGGCGTCCGCAAACTTCGGATCGAAGGAGACCTGGACGACTCCCGCCCGATCGCGGAGATCGAGAAAGACGATGCCGCCCATCGCCCGCTGGCGCTGCACCCAGCCGCCGAGTCGCACCTGCGTGCCGACGTGCTCGCGCCGGAGCGCGCCGCCGAGCTGTGAACGCAGGGTCGTCGCAAGACTGTGCTCCTCGCTCACGCGCTCACCCGAGGCCGCTCCATCGCCGTCGCGAGGACCGCTCCGATCGCCGCTCCCAACGTGTCCGCCGACCAATCCAGGAGATCCGTCGATCGCAGTGGAATGAATTGCTGATGCCATTCGTCAAGTGCGCCAAAGCAGGAAAGAAGAGCGACGACGGCCAGGGCCGTCGCCGGCATTCGCGATCCGTTCGACCACGCGCGCGCGGTCAGCCATCCGAGCACGCCATAGATCGAGAGGTGTACGATCTTGTCGATGCTCCGCAATGGCAGAACTTGAAGATGCGAGCCCGGAACCGACGTCAGGATGAGAATGAACGCCGCCCAGAGGAGGGGCGGCAGCCATCGCCGGGAGCTCACTCGGCTGCGTGCCTGGCGCGCGCCACATCTCGGGTGCGACGGAAGCGCGAAACAAGCATGGCGCTCACGCGAGTCCACGACCGTGTCGAAATCAAGCGCACGACGGCTCCGAGATGGTGATCAATGTCCAGGAAAACTACACGCTGCGACGCGTCCGGGGAAGCGTCCGGACGCACTTTCGTGCGCGTGTCACGCGTCATATGTGTATGCGACACAGCGAGTTATTCACTAACCGCTCGCGTGGTGCGGGAGGTATTCATCGGGGACAGTCGGCTCCAGACTCGTTAGATTTACACCGGGCACCCGAGCCTCCTCCGGGGCCCTGTCCTCCTCGAAGACCATGACCGCTCTCATCAATCTGCTCGATCTCACCCCCGCCGACGCGCTCGAGCGCCTGCGCGAATTCGCTGCCGCCACAGGTGAGCCCGCGTACCGCGCGACGCAAGTGTTGCGGCATCTCTGGGAGAGGCCCGCCGCAGACTTCGCCCAGATGACCGCGCTGCCCGTGGCGCTCAGGAGTGCACTGGCCGAGCGCTTCAGCGTTCCGCGTCTCGACCTGGAGGCGCGGCAGACTTCGTCTGACGGCACGGAGAAGTTCCTGTTCCGCCTTCCCGAGGGACAGGAGATCGAGACGGTAGCGATTCCGGAGGGCGGGCGACTCACGCTGTGCATCTCGTCGCAGGCGGGCTGCGCGCTTCAGTGCGCATTCTGTGCGACTGGCCGCATGGGATTCCAGCGCAACCTCTCCGCCTGGGAGATCGCTGCTCAGGTGCGCGAAATGGCGCTGCTCGATCCGCCGATCGCGGTCACCAATGTCGTGTTCATGGGCATGGGCGAGCCGATGATGAACTGGAGTGCCGTCGATACCGCACTCACGATATTGAACAACCCGCACGGGCTCGGGATCGGCGCCCGGCACATCACGGTGTCTACCGTCGGTGTGCTCCCCGGAATCGTCGCGCTTGCGCAGCGACCGGAGCAGTTTCGCCTCGCGATCTCGATTCACGCCCCCTCGGACGAGCTGCGTCGCGAGCTGATGCCGGTGAACGTCAAGTATCCTCTGGCGGATGTGATAGCCCAGGCGAAGACCTTCGACCGACGCGTCACCTTCGAGTACGTCATGCTCGGAGGCGTGAACGATGCACCGGAGCACGCCCGACAGCTGGCGGCGCTCGCTCGATCCTGCCGGGCCTTCGTCAATCTCATTCCCTTGCACGAGGGCGGTGCGCTCGAGTTCAAGGGATCGCCTCCCGAACGCATCTCGAGCTTCGCGCGCATGCTGCGCGATGCTGGAGTGGAGGTGGCCATTCGCAAGAGCCGCGGCAAGGACATCGCCGCCGCGTGCGGACAGCTACGGGTAGAACGGCTGGGACGGGGGGCGCCACGACGCCCCGATGAGCACAGTCAGGTCAACGTCGCGTGAGCTGTCGGGGCGTACGAGAACCGTCGCCCCGCCCATAGCTCTCGCGGCCCGCAGCGCCCACTCGCGATGTCCGGTGCGATCCAGCACCTGAGTGCTGTCGAACGGATCGCGATTGGTTCCCGTCGACACGACATCGAATCCCTGATCGCGCAGCGTGAGTGCCGCGCGCCGCGCCAGCCCGCGCACTTTGGTTGCGTTCAGCACCTCGACGGTGATTCGTGTGCCGCCCGCCCACCTGGGCTCCTGGAGGGATGACGCGGGAGTCGCGTCCTGCCGTCTCGTGATCGGAGTCTGTTTCGCGCTGCTGCGCACGCCCGACGTGCGAGATCTCACGACGCCCGCAGTTACCGCGACGAGTGCCACGACTCCAACCGCAATGGCGGCGATGCGCTTGCTCACCGCACGCTCTCCCACAGCGCGATCGTCTCGGCAGGGAGCCTCTCACCAGATGCGATCCTCTCGCCGAGTCGCATCCGCACGACCTGGCGAAATGCTTCGTCGAAGTCTTCCGGGACGCTCGCCGCGAGGCGCGCGCGCCTTTCCCGATCGAATTGTCGTCCGGGCTCCAGGAAGTCCGCCATGTACAGCACGCGTCCCGTGCGCTCCCACTGCGCGCTTCCCACCGTGTGCCAGAAGATCGCGTCCAGCACGTCTGCGCGATGCTCCCCAGCTCGCGCGAGTCGCGTCGCTGCTGCCGGCCCGTGCAACAGGAATGCCGGCCAGTCCAGCTCTGGAACGATGGCTCGCAGCTCGGCCTCTCCCGCATCGCGCAGTGCATCGTGGCATCGAGCAGCATCAGTCCACGCATCCCGCTCGGCCGCGTCCACATGCATGGCCTCTGCCCACGAGAGCGCGAGCTCGTTCACGCGTGCGATGTGCGCACGGCGCCTGGGCGAGACAACGCTCCACGCGGGCAGCTCGATCTCAGCGGTGCTCACGGTGCGGCGTCCCGGGCGCCGAGGATGACGTTGTCGATGAGGCGCGTCGTGCCGATGCGAGCGGCGATGACGACAATGCTGCCGGGTTCCGCGTGCGTCGCCGGCTCGAATGTCTCGGGATCGATCACCGCGAGATACTCCAGCTTGACGTCCGGCTCGGCGCGGATGGCTGCGTTGCCGAGCGCCTCGAGCGTAGTCGACGAGCGCTCGCCGGCATCGAACGCCTCTCGCATGGCGAAGATCGCGCGCGAAAGCACGCGTGCGCGCATGCGATCCGATGCGCTGAGGTACGCGTTCCGACTCGAGAGCGCGACACCATCGGGCTCGCGAACCGTCGGTGCGACGACCACCTCGATTGGGAAGTCGAGGTCCCGCACCATCGCGCGGATGAGCGTTGCCTGCTGAATGTCCTTCTGTCCGAAGACGGCGACGTGCGGCTGGACGATGTTGAAGAGCTTCGCTACCACGGTGAGTACGCCGGCAAAGTGCCCGGGACGCGAGGCGCCATCCCATCGCGACGCGAGAGCAAGCGGTACCACGCTGACCGCACGTCCGGGCCGATACAGCTCTTCGGGCTGCGGCGCAAACAGAACATCCACACCGCGCTCCTGGGCCCGTCGTACGTCGCCCTCACGATCTCGAGGGTAGCGCGAAAAGTCTTCGTTCGGGCCGAACTGGAGCGGATTCACGAACAGGCTCATCACGACGACAGAGGCGCGCTCGCGTGCGCGGTCGACGAGCGCGAGATGCCCCTCGTGCAGCGCACCCATCGTGGGAACGAGCGCGATGCGCCGCCCGATGCGTCGATGCTCCTCGAGCGCCATCCGCAGGGGCTCGATGCGCTCTATGATCTGCACGACGGGATTCGCAGGCTAGAAGCTGTGATCGTCGTCGGGATAGCTTCCCGCGCGCACCTCGCTTCCGAAGCGCGAGATCGCATCTCGCACCTCGGCAGCCATCGCCGCATAGCGCTTGAGAAACTTCGGGCTGAAGCCTTCGTTGAGCCCGAGCAGGTCGTGCAGGACGAGCACCTGACCGCTGCACGACGCGCCGGCGCCGATGCCGATCGTCGGCACCCTCACCGCTTCCGTGACGCGCGCCGCGACCTGCGCCGGCACGAGCTCGAGCACGATCGAGAATACTCCCGCGTCCTCGAGGCGCTTGGCATCGTCCACGATCTTCTTCGCGCCCTGCGCATCGCGAGCCTGGACGCGCGTGCCGCCCAGCGCGAGCACCGACTGGGGCGTGAATCCGAGATGTCCCATGACGGGAATGCCGGCGCCCGTGACCGCGCGCGACGCCGCCAGCACGTTCTCCGCAGCGCCTTCGAGCTTGACCGCATCGGCGCCCGCCTCCTGCATCACGCGCCCGCAGTTCTCCAACGCTCGGCGGGGAGACACCTGATAGGTGAGAAAGGGCATGTCGACGATCAGCAGCGCGCGCTTCACGCCGGCGCGAGTGGAGCGCGCGTGATACACCATCTGATCGAGCGTGACCGGCAGCGTGTTCTCGAATCCCGCGAGAAGATTGCCGAGCGAGTCTCCGACGAGCACGGCGTCCACGCCGCTCTCGTCCACGAGCCGGCCGAAGAGGGCGTCGTACGCCGTGACGATGACGAGCTTCTCGCCGCGATCCCTGCGCTCCTGGAAGTCTCGGATCGTGACTCGTGCACCTTCGCCGTTGCTCGTGCTCATGTCTTCGCCCCCAGTTCGGCCAGCTCGCGTTGCCACCAGTCGCGATGGGGGAGCTGAGGATGTGGAATCACGAGATCCGGCTCATCGACGCGCT
>DATGDQ010000428.1:0-3370 GCA_035310785.1 Gemmatimonadaceae bacterium
TCGGGTGATGCGGCCGCCAAGATCGCAGACGCTCTCGAGATGTTCGGGGCGGAGCGGTGAGAGAGGAGCTGCGAACTGGTTTGATTCGTGTACGACGCAGTTCTCCCCAAGATCAGTGCGTCCGCGAAAGCGGAGCGTCCGAGACTGCGCCCGCGGGCGACTCCTCGCGCTGCCGTTTCGTCGACAGGCGTAAGGCGATGAGCTCCATGATCAGGCGCAGGTGTCCGGCCATCGTCTTGACGATCTTCATCTTCGAGCGCCCGAGAATGCGAACCTCGAGCGTGGTCGGGAACTCCACGATCTCCGAGCCTGCCAGATCGAGGCGACCGAGGAGCTCGGCCACTCCAATGAATCCGGACCGCGAGAGCGGCACATCCGCGACCACGCTTCGCCTGTAGACCCGGAAGCAGGCAGTGTAGGTCGCGAGCTTATGGTGCAGTACCATCCCATACATCTTCGAGAGCGTGCGCGAGAGAAAGAGGCGCCACTCGGGCACGTTGAGCACTTTCCCCTTCGGGTGGTACGGCGATGCCGTGACCAGGTCCACGTTGGGCGTCAGCAGCGTCACCATGGGACCGAGCTCGTGAGGATCGTAGGTGCAGTCGCAATCCATCGAGCAGACGATTTCCGTTTCGGATGTACGGATGCCCGTCATGATCGTGCCGGCGACGCCGCGGTTGATCTCGTGTCGTACGAGGGTGCAGTTCGCGCGCCCGCCGAAGATCTTCTGCAGGGAGGCCCAGGTGCCATCGCTGCTGCCGTCGTCGACGAAGATGAAGTGCACGTCGTGCTCGCGCGACAGCTCGGCCTCGACGCCCGCGAGCGTGTTCGACAGATACGGGAGGATCAGCTCCTCGTTGAAGCACGGGATGACGATGCTGATCGGCGTGCGGCCCACGCCGTCATCGCGCGCAATCTGCACCGGCACGGGGCGATGCTCGTGCGGTTGCGGGGGCCGGGGCTCCGCGGCTGCCGCGAGCACCGCTGCGGATGCGGGGCGGCTCTCGATGCCCATGCGATCGCCGATGCTCGTGAATCTGTACTGCTCGAAATAGTAGCGCAGCATGGTCGCCATGCGATCGAGGTTTCGATACTGGCGCACCTTCGCATAGAACGGCGCGGCATCGATCCTCGGCTGGTCAGGGTCGACCTCCCAGACGTGGAAATACATCACGAATGGTGCGTGCGCGGTGCGATCCCACTGTCGAATCGCTCGCTTCACGAACGAGAACGGCAGCTGACGAAAGTAGTTCGCGCCCGCGATCGGGATGTCGTACCCCAACACGTGCGCGGTCGAGATCGGAACTTCCAGGATCGTCTGCTCGCCGTGATGATGCTGGTGGACGAAGCGTCGCCATGGCTCGTGCGCGTATTGGCGGAACAGCGGGCGCATGCTCGAGTCGAACTTGTAGCCCTCCTCGGCGAGCACGTCGAGTGCCCACAGGTCCTGTGGGCGCAGCCAGCGCTGCGCGACGCGGTAGCCATCCACCGAGCGACCACTCGCGCGCTCCAGCGATTCACGAGCGCGCGCGGAGTCCTCACGGAACTCCTCCCGGCTGAACTCACGGATGCTTCGATGGAAATATCCCTTGCTCGCGACCTCGTGCCCGCGGGAGACTACTTCGCGAATGAGCTCGGGGACGGCATCGGCTACCCATCCCAGCGCGAAGAAGGTCGCCTTGACCTTGTACTCGTCGAGCAGATCGAGCGTCGTCGCAGTGTTGCGCTCGAGGCGGCTCTCGAAACGGTGCCATCGTGCGCGCGAGATGAGGCGGTTGAACGTGACGCCCTGGAAATAATCCTCGACGACGACCGTCAGGATGTGTCGCTTGTCCTGGCTCGCATCCGGAGGAAAGCGCGATTCGATCATGGCTGACGCAGCAGGTACGCGCAGAGAAGACCCCATAGCACGACGGTGACAGCCAAGGTACGATCACTCCACAACGCGTCCGTAGGAGATTCGCCGCGTCCGCCGCGATCGACGAGGAACCAGTAGCGAAAGATGCCGAAGAGAACCAGCGGGATCGTGAACGCGAGCACTGGCCTCGTCGTCACCACGAACAAGCTGTAGAACACCATCGAGCACACGGACGACATGAGCGCGAACCGGTCGAGCAGCGCAATGCTGTATTGGCCGAGCACCGCGCGCGCTCCATCGCCCTGCGCGTCCAGCTCGTCGCGCCGTTTGATGGCTGCGAGGTAGAGGGCGATCGACAGTGTGGTGACCATCATCCACGAGGAGAGCGGAACATCGATCACGCGCGCCCCCGCATATACACGCAGCACGAAACCCGCAGCAACACAGAAGATGTCCACGACAGGAATGCTCTTGAGCCACACCGAGTACAGCAAGTTGAGCAGGATGTATCCGATCAGCACGGCTACCAGAGGGATCGACACGAACGTGCCCACCACGAGCAACAGGGAGAGCACGACGAGCACGACTCGGGCCTCGGCCACGGACACCGCGCCGCTCGCGATCGGCCGGGTGATCCGCTTGACGGGGTGGAGCATGTCGCGGCGGACATCCGAGAGATCGTTGATGATATAGACGATCGATGCGGCGACGCAGAAGAGCAGTGTACCGAACACTGCGAGCAGCGTCACCATGGGTCGCGTGAACGTCCCGGAGAAGATGAGAGGAGCAAGAACGAACAGGTTCTTGACCCAGTGCTTGGGACGAATCAGCCGGAGCAGACCATGGGATCCGGTGTGAGTCGCCGCATTCGGCGAGACTTCAGTGGCCACTGCCGGATGCTCCATCGCTGCTAGAGCGATACAGGTAACGCGGAAAGCCCGTGTCGAACGGGCGCGGCAGCGGCTCGAGCGCCGCGAAGCGATTGCCGAAGTCCTGCACGAGCGTATAGCTCGGCGCGAGCTCGCGCACCGGCGCCGAGAGGGACGCGATTGGACGGTTGGTGAGCATGAACGCGACGCCCGATGGGTGTCGGGCCGAGTCGATCAATTGACGTGCGAGCGCGCTGTCAGCCGCGGTGCGACGCGGGCCGCGCATGATGTCCTCCACCGCGATCCAGTGAGCGGCGGGATACAGGGTCGGCCCGCTCACGAACTGTCCGATGCCTGGAGCATAGACGGACCCCGGCAAGGCTCGCACGGTGGCAAGCAGGTCTGCATACGCGGTGCGCGCAGCCGCCACAGGAAGCCAGTACGGGCGCGGATCGCGAATAAGTGTGGCGAATGCCAGCAATGCTGCGACAAGCACAGGCCGAAGCCCGAAGCGCGGTGTAACGCGCTCGCTGAACTCCCCAAGCGCGATCGAGCCTCGCAGAATGCAGAAGGCGCCCATCGGCACCAGCACATTGTACGACGAGCCGGGATCGAGTGAGCCCATGAGCGCAGTAACGAAGGC
>DATGDQ010000429.1:0-11062 GCA_035310785.1 Gemmatimonadaceae bacterium
CGCTCTGGTCCGTGGTGTACGTCTGGTTGCCGGAGAAATACGCCTCTTCCGACGTGGCCATGTTGCGGAGATCCGACTTCTCGGAAGCCAGATACGCCTTCTCCTTCGTGCTCGCGAACTTCGGGATCGCGATCGCGGCCAAGATGCCGATGATCACGACGACGATCAGAAGCTCGATCAGGGTGAAGCCCTTGTTTCCGCTGACGCGCATTGTTGTTCCTCCCGGAACAATGGGTCCTGGTGCAGCCCGACGGACGCACTCTCTCTGTTCTCCGAAGACGAGGCGACGGGAGCCCGGGTAACGGGCGTGCGGGAGGTAGCGACGTTACATTACAGATATGACGGTTCTCCCAATCATCTCCGCGTTCAACGACGGATATGTGGCCGAGATGCAGGAGCGTTTCGAGCGCGATCCGGCCTCCGTAGATGAGTCCTGGCGGCAGTTCTTCACCATGGCGAGGCAGCTTCGAGGCGCCGCCGCCCCCTCAGCCGCCGATCCCACCTACTTGCGCAAGATCGCGGGTGCCGCGGCCCTCGTTCAAGCCATCCGCCAGTACGGCCACCTGAGCGTTCAGGTCGACCCCCTCGGGAGCCAGCCGCCGGGGGCCGCCGAGCTCAGGCCCGAATTCCACGGCATAACCGAGGCGGACCTCGTCACGATCCCGGGCTCCGCGCTGGGCTTCGATTCCGATGCGACTGCCGCGGACGCCGTGTCCCGGCTGAGGGGCGTCTATTGCGCCACGATCGGCTTCGAGTTCGAGCACATCGAGCGCGACGCCGAGCGGGCGTGGTTCCGCCACGTGATCGAGGATGGCGAGATGCGGCGCGAGCTCACCGACGAAGAGAAGCGCGCCATTCTGCGCCGCCTCAGCGAAGTCGATGGACTCGAGCGGTTCTTGGGCCGGGCCTACCAGGGCTACAAGCGCTTTTCGATCGAGGGGAACGACACGCTGGTGCCAATGCTCGAGGCGGCGATCGAGGGCGCAGCCGCGGCTGGGGCACGCGAGGTGGTGATGGCGATGGCGCATCGCGGCCGCATCAACGTGCTCACGCACGTGCTGAACAAGCCGGTGAGCGCGGTGTTCGAGGAGTTCGAGGGGAAATACGCGGCCAATGCCGCGAGCGACACGGGCGACGTGAAGTACCATCTGGGCGCGGAGACCGACCGCGAGCGCAAGGGCGGCGAGCCGGTGCACGTCTCGCTCGTGCCGAACCCGAGCCATCTCGAGATGGTGAATCCGGTGCTCGAGGGCGTCGCGCGCGCGCAGCAGCGGGTGCCCGGCACGCTTCGCGTCCTCGACGAGGCGAGTGTGCTGCCGATCGCAATGCACGGCGACGCCGCCTTCCCGGGCGAGGGGGTCGTCGCGGAGACCTTCAACCTCTCGAACCTGCGCGGTTATCGCACGGGCGGCACGCTGCACATCATCGTCAACAATCAGATCGGCTTCACAACCGATCCGCAGGAAGGGCGCTCGACGCACTACGCCAGCGATCTGGCGAAGGGCTTCGAGGTGCCGATTCTGCACGTGAACGGCGACGATGCCGAGGCGTGCGTCGCGGCGGTGTGGCTCGGTCTCGCGTATCGCGAGCGCTTCGGCAAGGATTTTCTCATCGATCTGGTGGGCTATCGTCGCCAGGGACACAACGAGGCGGACGAGCCGGTGTACACGCAGCCCATGCTCTATGCCGCAATCAAGGCGCATCCCACCACGCGCGAGCTGTGGGGACGGCGCCTCACCGCCGAGGGCGTGATCGAGCCGGGCGCGATGGAACGTCTCGACGCGGAGATCCAATCGCAGCTCGAGGCGATTCACGCGCAGGTGAAGGCGAAGGCAGCGCCGGACGCCGACGAGACGGCCGCCGACGCTGGGCAGCCCGTCGCACCCGTCACCACTGCGGTCCCCGCGGAGCAGCTCATCTCGCTCAACGAGCGCATGCTGAGCTGGCCCTCCGATTTTCATCCGCTGCCGAAGCTCGCCCGAGTGCTCGAGCGTCGTCGCCCTGCGCTCGTTTCCGATGGCGGGATCGATTGGGGCCACGCGGAAGCGCTGGCGTGGGCGTCGCTGCTCGTGAATGGCACATCGGTGCGCATCAGCGGCCAGGATGTCGAGCGCGGAACGTTCTCGCATCGGCAGGCAGTGCTGCACGATCACGAGTCGGGAAAGACGTACACGCCACTGCAGCATCTCTCGGAGGACGCGGCGAAGTTCGAGATCTACAACTCGCCCCTGTCGGAAGTCGCGGTGCTCGCGTTCGAGTACGGCTACAGTGTCGCTGCGCGCGATACACTGGTGATGTGGGAGGCGCAATTCGGCGACTTCGCGAACGTCGCGCAGCCGATCATCGACCAGTTCATCACCTCGGACGGCGCGAAGTGGGGACAGGATTCCGGCGTCGTGATGCTCCTTCCGCACGGCTACGAGGGACAGGGCCCGGAGCACTCGAGCGCGCGCCTCGAGCGGTTTCTGCAAATGAGCGCAGAGAACAACATGCGCGTGGCGTATCCTTCCACGCCGGCGCAGTATTTTCATATTCTGCGGAGGCAGGCGCTGAGCACGCAGAGACGTCCGCTGGTGCTGATGCAGCCGAAGAGCCTCCTCCGCCTGCCGCTCGCGGCGTCGCATCTCGCGGATCTCGTGTCCGGCACATTCCAGCCGGTCATCGACGACGCGAAGGCGGCCGAGGAGCCGCTCAAGGTGCGCCGACTCGTGCTGTGCACGGGCAAGATCTACTACGATCTGCTCGCGGCCGCACAGGCGAGCAATGCGAGCCACGAGCATCTCGCGATCGTGCGCGTGGAGGAGCTCTATCCGTGGCCGCACGAGGCGCTCGCAGCCGTGCTCGATCGCTACTCGGATATCGAGGAGGTCGTCTGGACGCAGGAGGAGCCGCGCAACATGGGCGCGTGGACTTTTGTGTCGCCGCGGCTCCGCGGCGCCGTGGGCAATGCGATGACGATCCGCTACATCGGGCGCCCCGAGCGTGCGAGCCCGGCCGAGGGATACGCGGCGCCCCATGCAGAGCAGCAGGCGAAGCTGGTGGCGGAGACGCTGGCGCCGATCGCTGGCAAGCGGTCCGCGGCGCGTGCAACATCCGGCGCGCGCTGAGCGTTAGCAACGCATGACCGAAGCGACCCTGATCTCGCGTTCCGACTCGTCCCCGTGAGCTTGCGGGCCTGGCTGTACGCGATTGCCGCCATCGCTCTCCTCGCGCCGCGTCCCTGTACTGCTCAGGAGCGCGGCGCGACGGCGCTGGGAGATGCGCTCGCCGGACTTCCGGTCTCGGTGCGCGTGCTCGTCATCGCCGCGCATCCCGATGATGAGGATACGCGGCTCATCACCTGGCTGCAGAAGGGGCGCCACGCGAACGTCGCCTACCTCTCGCTCACGCGCGGCGACGGCGGCCAGAACCTGATCGGCAACGAGCTCGGCGAAGCACTCGGCGTCATTCGCACGGAAGAGCTGCTCGCGGCACGCAGGATCGACGGCGCGCAGCAGTATTTCACGCGCGCGTACGACTTCGGGTTCTCGAAGAGCGCCGCGGAGACCTACACGCACTGGCCGCACGACACGCTGCTCGCGAACGTGGTGACGGTGGTGCGCGCGTTCCGGCCGCAGATCATCATCGCCGTGTTCTCGGGCACGCCGCGCGATGGCCACGGGCAGCATCAGGTATCGGGCATTCTCGCCCGCGAGGCGTACGAGGCGGCGGGCGACGGAAAGAGATTCCCGGCGAGTGCGACGTCGGGGCTCGCGCCGTGGACGCCGCTCAAGTTCTATCGCACGACGTCGTACTGGCAGGGCGAGGGCGCCACGTTCCACTACGACGCCGGCGAGTACAGTCCGCTCCTGGGGCGGAGCTACGCGGAGATCGCGGGTGAGAGCCGGTCGCAGCATCTCTCCCAGGGATTCGGGGCGCTCCAGCGCAAGGGATTCGTCGCCGGCTCCGTGCGTCGCGAGGATTCGCGCGCGCCGGCCCCCAGCGATCCGAACGCCGAGCGCTCGATCTTCGACGGGATCGACACGACGTATCGGCGACTGCGCGGCGAGGTGCCGGCGGCGCAGCGTTCCCGAGTGGATTCGTTGGCCGCGGCGCTGGCGACGAGCGGCGCCCGTTTCGAGCCGCTGCATCCCGACGCACTCGTCCCTTCGCTCGAGCGCGTCGAACGGCTGGCGCGCGAGTTTCCGGCGGATGCGTCGGGAGATGTGGGTGCATCGCTCTCCGCTCTTCGCGAGGAGGTCGCGCGAGCGATGGAGCTGGCCTCGGGGATCGCGATCGAGGCGACGGTGCCGCGCGATCAGATCGCGTTGGGCGACACCATGTCCGCGACCGTGACCGTCTATGATCGTGAGCTCAACCGCGTCGTTGTCGACTCCGTGTCGCTTGGCGGAAGCTCGATCAAGGCCACGGCGGTGGGCGCGCCGTCCGACAAAAGGTCCGCCGGACGCACCATCGCTCGCGACAGCTCGGCCACGTGGCCGTTCACCGTGCGCGGCACTGCGCTCACCGCGCCGTGGTGGCTCACGCCGCCGCGCACGAGCGATCTCTTTGCATCGCCGGTGAGCACGAGAACGGCGGAGCAGAATGCGTCGGAAACTGCGTTGGCGACGGTGTATCTGGCCAACGGGGCCGTGATGCATGCGCCGCTCGTGCTGCGGGTCGCAAATCCCGCGCGCGGCGAGGAGCAGCGACCGCTGGCGGTCGTTCCACCGATCTCGGTGACACTCGATCGCACGATCGGCTATGCGCGCGCGAGTGCGCCGATCGATCGCGAGCTGCGCGTCACGCTCCGGTCGGGGTTCGAGAGCGAGCGCGAGGTGCGCGTCCGGCTGGAGCTGCCGCAGGGATTGCAGGCGGACACGAGCTCTCGCACGGTCTCACTCGCAGGGAATGGCGTGGCGCAGTCCGTCGTGTTCCGCATGCGGGGCGCGCTGCCCGCGGGGCGACACACGATCACCGCTGTGGCAGAGAGCAACAATCAGAAGTTCGACACCGGCTACATCCCGATTCGTTACGAGCACATTCGCCCGCAGACGCTCGTGCGTTCCGCGACGATGGCCATCGAGGCTGTGGATGCGCAGCTCCCGCATGGCGTGAGCGTCGCGTACGTGCAGGGCGTTGGTGACAACAGTGCGCCAATGCTCGCGGAGCTCGGGATCCCCGTGACCGTGCTCGATGCGCACGCGCTCGCGAGCACGGATCTGTCGCGCTTCACGACCGTGGTGATCGGCACGCGCGCGTACGAATCGGATCCGACGCTCGCCGCGCAGAATCAGCGGCTGTTCGAGTGGGTGGCTCAGGGCGGCACGATGGTGGTGCAGTACGGGCAGAGCGAGATGGCGCGTCCGGGGATGATGCCGTTCCCGATCGGGCTCTCGTCCCCGGCCGCGCGGGTCACGGACGAGGCCTCGCCGATCACAGTGCTCGCGCCGAACGACCCGCTCCTTACGATGCCCAATCGCATCACCGATGCGGACTGGCGTGGATGGGTGCAGGACCGCGCCCTCTACATGCCGTCGACCATCGACCTGCACTATCAGACGGTGATCGCGACGAACGATCCGGGTGAGCCGCCGAATCCGGGTGGCATTCTTCGTGTGGCCGTAGGTCGCGGCAGCTACATCTACACGACGCTCGCGTTTTTCCGGCAGCTGCCCGCCGGCGTACCGGGTGCCGCGCGCCTGTTCGTGAATCTGCTCGGCCCTCCGATCACGGCACCCACCGCCGGGGCTCGCGCGGTGTCGCCGTGAGCGTGGGCGGGCGCGGCGTGCTCGCGTGCGCAGCGCTCATCGCGCTCGCCGCGTGCGGGGGTGGCGATGGCCGCACCGTGCTCACGATCTACTCGCCTCACGGCAAGGATCTGCTCGAGTACTACGAGGCAGCGTTCGAGAAGGCGAATCCCAGCGTCGATGTGCAGTGGGTCGACATGGGCTCGCAGGACGTGCTGGATCGCCTGCGCAGCGAGGCGGCCAACCCGCAGGCGGATGTGTGGTTCGGGGCGCCCACGGAGGTGTTCGATCGAGCGGCTGGCGCGGGGCTGCTCTCGCCGTACAAGCCGACTTGGGCGAACGCAGTGCCGCCGGAGGCAAAGGGCGATTCGGATCTCTGGTACGGCACCTATCTCACGCCCGAGGTGATCGCCTACAACAGCGAGGCCGTGTCCGCGGCCGATGCGCCCAAGGATTGGGACGACGTGCTCGATCCGAAATGGAAAGGGAAGGTGATCATTCGCGATCCGCTCCCGAGTGGGAGCATGCGCGCGATCTTCGGCGCGATGATCGTGCGGGGAATGGGTGCGACGGGAAGCCCCGATTCAGGATACGCGTGGCTGCGCAGGCTCGACGCGAGCACGAAGGAATACGCGCTCGATCCCGGAGTGCTCTATCAGAAGCTCGGCCGGCAGGAAGGGTTGATCTCGCTCTACGACATGCCGGACATCGCGTCGCTGCGCGGACGATTCAACATCCCGGTGCAGTACGTGATTCCCGCGAGCGGTACGCCGGTGCTCGTGGATGCGATCGCGATCGTGAAGGGGACGAAGCATCCGGACATCGCGAAGCAATTCTACGAGTTCGTCTCTACCCCGGCGGCGCTCGAGGCGGCGGCGCAGAAGTTCTATCGCATTCCCGCGCGCACGGACATTCCGCTCGACTCGCTCCCCCCATGGGTGCGGGATGCGAAGACGAAGATCAAGCCGATGCCGCTCGACCGGGCGCTCCTCGCCAAGCATCTCGACGAATGGATGCGCTACTGGGACGCGAACATCCGCAACCGCAGCAAGAGAAGCTGATGGCCGGCGCGGCGCGGCTCTCGCTCGACAAGCTCACGCGCCGCTTCGGGGAAACGCTCGCCGTCGATGCCCTCTCGCTGGAGATCGCGAGCGGCGAGTTGGTCGCGCTCATGGGCGCGAGCGGATCGGGAAAGACGACGACGCTGCGCATGGTCGCGGGCTACGAGCCACCCGACTCGGGGCGGGTGTGGCTGGAAGGGAAGGACATCACCACACGCGCGCCTCGCGTGCGTGGGTTCGGGATGGTCTTCCAGCATTACGCGCTCTTTCCGCACATGACGGTGGGGCAGAACGTCGCGTTCGGGCTGGAGGCGCGCGGCGTCTCGAAGGCCGAGCGAAGCGCGCGTGCGGCGGCGGCTCTCGCGAACGTCGGTCTCGATGGCGCATCGCCGCGCGCGATCCAGTCGCTGTCGGGTGGCGAGCAGCAGCGCGTCGCGCTCGCGCGCGCACTCGTGATCGAGCCGCCCGTGCTGCTGCTCGACGAGCCGCTCTCGAATCTCGATCCGAATCTGCGCCGGAGCACGCGCAACGAGCTGCGCGCCACGCTGCGCCGCCTCGGCCTCACCGCGCTTTTCGTGACGCATGATCAGGAGGACGCGTTCGCGGTCGCCGATCGCGTGGCATTGATGGAGAATGGGCGGCTGTTGCAGGTGGGCGCGCCGGAGGAGCTGCACGACAGTCCGGCGTCCCGCGCGGTAGCGGAGTTCATCGGGCGCGCGACGTTGGTGCCCGGCGAGTACGATGGTCGGAAGGTGACGGTGCACATCGCCGGAGCACCGACGACGCTCGCCGCACGCGCGCCAGCGTCGCTTGGATCGGTGCCCGGTGTTCTGGCGGTGCTGCGCCCCGATGCACTCGCGTTCACGAGCGATGGCAAAGGCTGGGCCGGCGTCGTGACCGACCGGCGCTTCGCCGGCGCGCAGCTCGTCTACCGCGTGCGGATCGATGAGCGCACCGAGGTCGAGCTCCAGAGCACGGATCGTGAGGTTCGCGAGGGCGACAAGGTTTCGGTGCGCGTCGCGCGCGAACCGGTGCCGGTGGTGGCGACATGATGTCCGATCGGCGCACGTCCCTGGCGCTCGCGGCTCCCGTGCTCGCCCTCCTGCTCTGGTGCGTCGTGTACCCCAACGTCACCATCATCGCCGGCAGCTTCGCCCACGGGCTCGGCTACTGGCGCGAGTTCGCGAACAGCCCGAGCGATCGCGAGGCGCTGTGGACCACGCTCGAGGTAGCGATCGGTTCCGTCATCGCCGCGACAGCGGTGGGGCTCCCCCTGGCCTTCGTGCTGAGTCGCGTCGAGTTCCGCGGGCGAAGGTTCCTGCAGGCCGTGGCAACGCTTCCGGCTGCGCTGCCGCCGCTCGTGGGCGTCATCGCGTTTCTGTTTCTCTACGGAGAGAGCGGTGTCGTCACGCGAGCCGTTCAGAGGGGTCTCCACCTGTCCGAACCGCCGTGGCGGCTGACCGGTGTGTGGGCGATCATTTTCGTCCATGCCTACACCATGTACGTCTACGTTTTCCTTTTCGTCTCCGCAGGGCTCGAGCGCCTGGACAGCACACTCGACGAAGCGGCGGCCGGACTCGGCGCCTCGACCTCCTTTCGCCTGCGCACGGTGACGCTGCCGCTCGTCACGCCGGCGCTCGCGGGCTCGATGCTCCTCGTATTCATGAGCGCGCTCGGCTCGTTCTCCGCGCCGTACATCTTCGGCGGCGGCCTGCGCGTGCTCTCCACTCAGGTGGTCGCGTCGAAGCTCAACGGCGCGATGGGCATGGCGTACGTCGAGACGACGGTGATGGCGATCGCCGCGATCGGTGCTCTGCTCCTGCTCAGATGGTTCGAGCGCCGCCGCACGTACGCACTCACGGGGAAGGGAAGCAACACGCGAATGACGCTGCGGGGTCCGTTGGCGCGCATGGCGCCACTGCTGGCCGCCGCACTGGTCTTCGTGCTCGTGCTGCCGCACGCCATGATCGTGCTCGTCGCCTTTGCCCGCGACGGCGCGTGGACCACGCAGGTGCTACCGCCACAATACACCATCGAGAACTTCACTCGCCTCGCGCACGACCCGCAGCTGTGGCTTCCGGTGCGCAACAGCATCTCCATGACGGTGATAGCGACGGTCGCGAACATCATCGTTTGCTTCATCGCTGCATACCTGCTCGCACGCCGGCGTTTCGCGGGACGCGGGTTGCTGCAGCTGCTCGTGGTGCTCCCGTGGGCGATTCCCGCGACCGCGATTGCGATCGGGCTCGCGTCGACGTTCGATCGAACCGCGCCCGCGGAGCTGCGGCTGTTGCTCGTCGGCACGTTCTGGATTCTTCCCCTGGCGTACTTCGTGCGCGGCATCCCGCTCGTCACGAGTGCTGTCGAGGGCTCGCTGCGCCAAATGGACCCATCGCTGGAGGACGCCGCCCGCGGCCTGGGGGCAAGCTGGTGGCTGGCGATGCGGCGCGTCGTGATCCCGGCCGCGCGTCCCGGTCTCGCGGCCGGTGCGACACTGGCCGCGATCACCGCCGTCGGCGAATTCGTCGCGTCCGTTGTCCTGTATACGCACGCCAACCGTCCGATCTCGATGGAAATTCTCGCTCAGCTTCGCAACCTGTCATTCGGCACCGCCGCCGCGTACAGTGTGCTGCTCATTGTCCTGGTTCTCCTCATCTCCGTGGCTGCGCGCCTGTTCGGCGGTCGCGCCGAGCGCGTGGAGACCATCCCGACCGCATGATGAGACCACGCGTCGTGATCATCGGTGGCGGGTTCGCGGGACTCACCGCCGCCCGCGGCCTCCGCAAGGCCGACGTCGACGTCACGCTCGTCGACCGAACGAACCATCATCTCTTTCAACCGCTGCTCTATCAGGTGGCCACCGCGGTGCTCGCGCCGAGCGACATCACATCACCGATTCGATGGTTGCTGCGCAAGAACACGAACACCACGGTGCTGATGGCGGAGGTCGACTCGATCGATGTCGAGCGACAGCTGGTGCACGCGGATCGCGGGAAGCTCGCGATCCCGTACGACTATCTCATCGTCGCCTCGGGAGCCCGCCACGCGTACTTCGGACACGAGGAGTGGGAGCCGCTCGCGCCGGGACTCAAGAGCCTCGAGGACGCGCTCAGGATTCGCCATCGCTTTCTCATCGCCTTCGAGGAGGCGGAGAAGGCGGCGCCAGAGGATCGCGAATCGTGGCTGCGATTCGTGGTCGTGGGTGGTGGTCCCACCGGCGTCGAGCTCGCGGGGATTCTTCCGGACATCGCGCATCACTCGATGCTCCACGATTTCCGCAACTTCGATCCCCGCGAGACGAAGATCGTGCTCCTCGAGGGCGGATCGCGGCTGCTCACGGCCTTCGAACCCGATCTCGCGGATCGCGCACTGCGCGACCTGCAGGGACTCGGTGTCGAGGTGCACCTCAACGCCGTGGTCACGCGTGTCGACAAGGACGCGGTGTACGTGGGGAACGAGCGCATCCCCACTCGCACCGTGCTGTGGGCTGCGGGCAATCAGGCTTCGCCACTCGCGCGCTCGCTCGGCGCGCCGCTCGATCGCGCGGGACGCGTGCTGGTGAATCCGGATCTGTCGGTGCCCGGCGCGCCGCACATCTACATTGCGGGCGATCTCGCGGCCGTGCCGTACAAGAACGGTCAGCTCGTACCGGGCGTGGCGCCGGCCGCAAATCAGATGGGGAAGCTCGCCGCGAAGAACATTCGACGGCTCCTCGACGAGCTCCCGACACTGCCGTTCAAGTATCGGGACAAGGGCAATCTCGCCACGATCGGCCGCTATCGCGCGATCGCCGAGATCGGGAAGGTGAAGCTGCGCGGACAGATCGCGTGGTGGTTCTGGCTGTTCGTCCACCTCATGTATCTCGCGACCTTCCGTAATCGCGTCGTCGTGCTAGTGGAATGGGCGTACTCGTATCTCACCTATCAGCGCGGATCGCGGCTGCTGACGGAGCGCGAGGGCGACGGCGTGTCCGCGGAGCCGAGCGAGTCCCCAGTGTCCGCCGGGGCGGCCGGTTCGAGCAGAGCAGACACGCGCGAGGCGGCGTCCGTCGGCTGAGCAGACGCACTCGGTCGATCAGGGCTGCTGTTCCCCCGGCTCCCGAATCACGTGATCCGGCATCGGCGCTCCCGTCGAATCGAGCTGCACCAGCACGCGATGCGCATCGTCGAACAGCCACGGTGTTCGTGAACGATCGAGCCGCATCAGCCGAACGTTCTCCGCACCGCGATCGTACACCGTCCACACACGCGCTCGTTCGAGATCGGGCTCGTT
>DATGDQ010000430.1:0-2322 GCA_035310785.1 Gemmatimonadaceae bacterium
CATCCACTTACACCACCATTCCATCAGTGCTCCGCAACCGAGCTCCAACACCTCACTGCTCGGCACGGCAGCATGGGCCGTGTAGGAATCGAACCTACAACCTAGCGATTAAGAGTCGCTTGCTCTGCCAATTGAGCTAACGGCCCGAGCGAGATCAAAGTGGCGCGCCAGGAGGGAATCGAACCCCCGACCCACAGCTTAGAAGGCTGTTGCTCTATCCAACTGAGCTACTGGCGCTCTGTCTCAGCGGAAGCGAACGACTGCAACCCTGCTCGAAGCCCACCAGGTCGGGGCGCCCGGATTTGAACCGGGGACCTCCTGCTCCCAAAGCAGGCGCGATACCAGGCTACGCTACGCCCCGGGGAACGCAAAACCTAGCGTGACCACCCCACCGGGTCAACCGCACGCGTCACGAGCGTCCACTCTTCGCACGCTGCACCAGCCACGCGATGAGCTGCGAGAACGCGCGGCCGCGATGACTCCCACGCTCCTTCACCGCCCGCTCCGCCTCCGCAAAGGTGATGCCCAGATCGGATGACAGAAACAGCGGATCGTATCCGAACCCGCCCTCCCCGCGCGGCGCCTCCAGAATCTCGCCCTCCGTTTCTCCCCGAAATGTGCGGTGCCCACTGCCATCGACGAGTGCAGCCACGCACACGTAGCGCGCACGCCGATCCGTCGACTTTCCGAGCTTGCGCAGGAGAAACTCGTTGTTCGCGACATCGAGCGCGCGACCCTCCAGATCCGCTCGTCCGCTCCATCGCTTCGTGCGCACACCCGGTGCGCCGCCAAGCGCCTGCACTTCCAGCCCCGAATCATCGGCGATCGTGACGAGCCCGCTCTTCGCACGAAAGTACTTCGCCTTGGCGAGGGCGTTCTCTTCGAACGAATCGAAGTTCTCGAGCTCGTTCTCCGCCGCACCCTCGGCGATGCCGGCTCCGTCGAGATCGACGACCTCGAGTCCGGCGGCCGAAAACATGGGACGCAGCTCGTACAGCTTGCCGAGGCTGCGGGTCGCGAGCAGATAGGGCTCGCTCATGCGCGCAGCGCCTCCTCCTGCGCGCGCAGCAGCGCCGACACGCCGCCCTCCGCGAGTCCGAGCAGCCGGTCGAGCGCGGAGCGATCGAAGGTGCCGTGCTCGCCGGTGCCCTGCACCTCCACATACTTCCCTTCGGAGGTCATCACGACGTTCATGTCGACCTCCGCGCGCACGTCCTCCGCATAATCGAGATCGAGGCGCGGCTCTCCATCCATCACGCCCACACTCACGGCCGCCACACGGCGTTTCACGGGCGACGCACCGATCTTCTTCTCGCGCACGAGCCAGTCGAATGCGTCGACCACGGCCACGCTCGCCCCCGTGATGGAAGCCGTGCGCGTCCCGCCGTCCGCCTGCAGCACATCGCAGTCGACCTTGATCGTGAACTCGCCGAACTTGAAGTCGTCGAGCATCGCGCGAAGACTGCGTCCGATCAACCGCTGAATCTCCTGCGTGCGGCCACCGATCTTCTCGCGCTCGCGAGCCGTGCGGGTGTGCGTCGCGCGCGGCAGCATCGCATACTCGGCCGTCATCCAGCCCTCGCCGCGCCCGCGCCGCCACGACGGCACGCCGTCCTCCACGCTCGCGGTGCACAGGACGCGCGTGTTGCCACACGTGATGAGGCACGAACCCTCCGCATACGGAGATGCTCGGCGCTCGAGGCGCAGTTGACGGAGCGCGTCGAGCGCGCGGCCTACGCGTGCGGAAGGTTCAGGAGCCTGCACGAAGCGCCTCGATGATGCGAGTGGTGGATTGACCTGGAGTGAGCGGGACGACGTGCACGCGCCCGCCCCACGATTCTACTTCCGCTCGACCGATGATGGTGTCGAGACTGTAGTCGCCGCCCTTCACGAGCACATCCGGGCGCAGCGCGAGCACGATCTCGCGGGGTGTGTCCTCCTCGAACACGGTGACCGCGTCCACCGCCTCGAGTGCCGCTACCACGTACGCGCGCTCCGCCTCCGAGCGCACGGGACGCGACGGTCCCTTGAGGCGTCGCACGGAGTCATCCGAGTTGAGGGCGACGATGAGGCGATTGCCGAGCGCGCGCGCGGCCGTGAGGAGATCGATGTGGCCGACGTGGAGCAGATCGAACACGCCGTTGGTGAACACCACCGGCCCCGTCTGCTGATTGCGCCACCGCACCGCGTCGCTCCAGGACATCACCTTGCTCGCCGGGACGCGATCGATCAGAAGACCCTCTCCGCGCGCGGATTGAACTCGATCTCCTGAAGCTTCCACGGCAGCTCGACGGTCTCGATGTAGTCGCTCCAGATCCAGAT
>DATGDQ010000431.1:0-14453 GCA_035310785.1 Gemmatimonadaceae bacterium
TGATGCCGAGTATCAGCAGCATGAGTTACCTCCACCTGCTGACTGAGCAGTTTCAATGCCCGGAGCGGGGGCGGGCCGCCGGCAGGCAGGCTGGCCCAGCCTCCTTCAGGATTCGTCGCATGCGGATCGTGCTCTCGACTCGAGAACGAGGGTTCGATTGGCTCCGGGGCGTGGATTCGAACCACGATTCGCGGCTCCAAAGGCCGCTGTCCTGCCGTTGGACGAAGGGGCAGCAGAGCACCCTAAGCTACCGGCACAGCGAGGGTTGCTCAATACCTGTCAGATTGCGCCGAGCGCCGAGCGGGGCGAATCACTCCACCAGCTCGACCGCTGCCACGCGAGTCACGGTACGCGTCGGCACAACGGTGCCCGGCAGCGCGCTCGCAAGCGCCGCGGTGTCCGAGAACAGCGGAACGACGCCGAACAGCGTCGACCCGGAGCCACTCATCCCGGCGATCGTCGCTCCCGCGGCGCGCAGCTGTGCGATGACGGCCGCAATCTCGGGGTGCCGTTCGCAGACCACCGGCTCGAAGTCGTTGATGACGTGCGGCTGCAGCGTTTCCCACGACGTGAGCTCGGGAACGGTCACGAGCCTTGGCGCCGGCACATCCAGCGCACGCGCATTGGAGATCCACCCATACGCCTCCGCGGTCGAGATTCCGAACCCAGGGAGCACCAGCAGCACCGTGCGCTCGGGCAAGGCCGGTAGCGACAGCATCCGTTCGCCGCGGCCCCACGCGAGCGCGAGGGGCTCCGTGCTCGCCAAATAGGGCACGTCCGCACCGAGCGTGAGCGCGATGCGCAGCAGCTCGGCCTCGCTCACCGGATGCGGGGCAAGCGCGTTGAGCGCGCGGAGCACGGCGCCCGCGTCCGCACTCCCGCCTCCGAGACCGCCGCCAACGGGAATTCGCTTCTCGATCTCGATCTGAAAGCCGCGCGGCCATTCGGTCGCGTCGCTGTACGCCGCGGCGGCGAGATACGCCAGATTCTCGAGCTCGGGGCCCGACTCGAGCCCGTGCACCGCCAGCGATCGCTCCTCGTCCCGCGGCCGAACCGTCACCGTGTCCGCGAGCGCGAGGCGCGCATACAATGTCTCGATCTCGTGATAGCCGCCGCGCTCGCGTGCGAGAATGCGAAGCCCGAGATTGAGCTTCGCCTGCGCCACGACGCGAGCGACCTTCGCGCTCATCCCGCGTCCGCCGCTTCTTCCATCGCTGCCTCCGACGACGCGTTCATGTCGCTTAGCTTGAGGCCGAGCGTCACGAAGTAGTAGATGCCGATGACGGTGATCGGAAGGAACGTCAGGATGTGGTAGCTGATGGCCCAGCTCGTCGCGAGCGTGCGGTCGATCCCGTAGATCCCGAGCCCGAGCTGCGCGAATTTCTCGAACACGCCGAAGAATCCCGGCAGCGCAGGCACTGCGACGCCGATGGCGATCAGCCCTTGCAGCATGAGCGCCGCGCTGTACGACACCTCGATTCCGACGGCCTTGAAGCCGAGCCAGAACGCGAGCGCGTTCATGAGCCACATCGCGATCGCCCAGGCCATCGCCGACACGAAGCGGGCTGGGTCGCGCAGCACGGCCAAGCCCGATGCGAACGCGAGCAGCGTCGCACGCCCGCGCTCCTCGAATCGCGGCGCGACCTTGCGCGCCATCCACTCCCAGAAGAGGATCGTATGCTCGGTGAAGAACACGATCAGATACAGTCCGAGAATCGCGATCAGTGCGAGCCCCGCACCGCTGCCAATGATCTTCGCTATCGAGTAGCCTCCGAACGTCTCGCCCTTCGGCAGGGATGGATCGAGCGTCGCGAGCGCCATGAGGAGCAGCACGCACGTCGCGTCGAAGATCCGATCGACCGCGAGCGATGCGAAGGCCGCGGAGAACGGCACGCGCTTCGTCTCGCGCGAGAGCGCGAAGGCGCGCGCGAGCTCGCCGGCGCGCGCGGGCAGCACGTTGTTTCCCATCATCCCGATCGCGATCGCGCGCCACAGAATTCCGAGCGGCACCTTCTCCGCCACAGGCGAAAGAATGATGCGCCAGCGAGGCGCGCGAAGCGGAAAGATCAGTGTGCCCGCGACACACGAGCCGAGGAGATACCACGGATTCGCGTGGCGGATGTGCAGCCACACTTCATCGAAGCTGATGCCATGCAGCGCCCACGCGAGGAAGCCGACGCCCACGACAGCGCCGAGGAGACTACGCCATTGCTTGCGCACGGAGTTAGTCGGCGGCTGCGAGCTCGAGCAGGTCGAACAGCTCCTCGATCGTCGCGCGCGGCGGCGTACGGTCGGCGAGCATCTCCGTCTTGAGCTCTCGCGCGCGCGCCAGTGCGGCCTTCCCGCGATACAGCAACGATTCGATGGGCACGATGGTCTCGTCGGGAATTACCGCGGGAGTGCTGAGCGGCGTCGTCTCGAGCGCGCCGAAGCCGGCGATGCCGTTCTGCAGCAAGTCACGCAGCTGCTGACCGGTGGGTGTCCGCGCGGCGCTTGGTCGCGGCCTCTCCGACGCGGCCGAAGGCGCAGCGGCTGCGGCGACGGGCGGGGCGGGCGGAGGCGCGGAGGCAGCCGAGCGCAGTGCAGGCTCGGGCGCGCGAGGAGCGGCGTCCGGTGGTCGTGTGACGGGAACCGCGATGACCGGCGTAGGAGTGCGGAGTATCGCGGCGACGTCGGAGTCTGCGAGTGGTGCCGGCGTCGGCGTGCCACGAATGCCGGACGACGAGGTGCGCGGCGCGGCGAAGCGCTCGAGTCCGCGCGCCACCTCCTCCGGGCGCGTCGCCGGATTCGCGAGCAGCGCCGCCGCGCGATCGAGTGCCTCCATCTGCGCATCGTTCAACGTCGCCACGCGAACGCTCCACTCGGCGGCGAATCGCGCGACCTGCTTCTCACCGAAGGAATTCGCGGCGCTGCCCAGTGCGCGGAGCGCCGCCCGCAGCTCGCGCTGATTGCGCTCGCGCTGCTCCGGGGCGCGATTGGCGCGCGCCTGGGTCACGACGCCACGGAGGTGCTCGGCGAGGCTCACCACTTCGAGGCGAAAGCGCTCGGCCGCGGTGGTCGGCGGCTGCGCTGCGGTCGAGAGAACGTGCGGGCCCTCGTCGTCGTGAAAGAGCTGCGCGATTGGAACGATGCGATCGGCGCGGCCCGCCTCCGGCTCGGCCGCCGCGAGCGCGGCCTTGAACGAGGCGAGCTCGGGGATCTCGTCGGACACGCGGCCGCGCGTCGCGATGTCGCGCGCGACGCGCCGAAGAATCGCCGCGGATGCGGTGAGCAGGGTCTTCTGCTTCGTCGTCGGACTCTGGGCGGAGCTGAGCTCGAGCGTCTTGAGTGTGTTCTCGACGGCCTCCACGACCTCGCCGAGCGCCGGCACGTCCTTCAGTTCGGCGACGCCGCGAAGTGCGCGCACTCGCTCGGCGGGACGGGCCCGAGCGGTTGCGTCGTCCGACGCGCTGACGAGATGATCGAGCGCCCGCGCGAGCTCGGCGGACTCGCTGGCGAGGAAGGACATCGCGCCGCTTGGGTGGCTCTGCGAGGGTGTGGCGAAGGCGCTGACCGATGAGGGGACGAGCCTGGCGAGCTCCTCCACGCGGGAGCGTACGCGCGCGTTCTCGTCGGCACCCGGGATGCGGATCGCGCGCACGAGAATGCGCAGATCATCGATTGCGGACACGACTGCGCCACTGAGGCCGACATCCCACCTGATGGCGCGATTTCGGAGCGCGCGCGCGAGCCGTTCGAGAGCACTCGACAGCTCTGCGATCCCCATTTGCCGCGACATGGTTGCGCTGCCGCGCAGATTGCGCGCGTAGCGTCCGAAGGCGCTCGCGTCGGGGCCCTCGTCGCCGGCAGCGGTGACGAGAGAGTCGAGGCGATCGATGTAGTCGGTCGCCTCGAGCACGAAGTAGTGCAGCAGTCCATCCGGCGACGTCATTTCCGCTCCGCTCATGTGCGCACGGGCAAGCTAGGCCTTCTCGTCCGACTGGTCAACGCGTTGCGCCGCGCGCGGCGAGCATCGCCTCGCGCATTTCCGCGATCGAGTGTGCCAGTCCCACGAAGATCGCGCGGCTAACGATTGAATGCCCGATGTTGAGCTCCTCGATGGCGGCGATCGCCGCGACTGGTCCGACGTTTCGAACGGTGAGTCCATGTCCGGCGTGCACGGCGAGTCCCAGCGAGCGGCCCAGCTCCGAAGCCTCGGCGAGGTCGCGAAGGGCGCGACTGTGGGACGGGTCGTGCGCGTAGGTTCCGGTGTGCAGCTCGATTGCATCCGCGCCCAGATCGCGGGAGCGCTGAACGGTTCCCATATCCGGATCGATGAATAGACTGGTACGCACCCCCGCGCGTTTCAGGCGCGCAAGCCCGTCGCGGAGCCTGATGGGCTCTCGGGTGACATCGAGACCACCCTCGGTCGTCACTTCTTCTCGACGCTCGGGTACGAGCGTGATCTGGTACGGCTTCAGGCGCTCGGCCATGGAGAGCATTTCCTCGGTGAGTGCCATTTCGAGGTTGAATACGGTGCGCACCGAGCTTGCGATTTGGATGACGTCGTCGTCCTGCATGTGACGGCGGTCTTCGCGCAGATGCGCGGTGATCCCATCGGCGCCCGCGTCTTCGCACAGGGCGGCGGCGGCGACGGGGTCCGGCTCGTCGGTGCGTCGCGCCTGGCGAAGCGTCGCGACATGGTCGACGTTTATGTAGAGGCGCTGGTGAGTTGCTGGCATGGCCACGCGTAGTTAGGTTCGCCCACGACGACAGCGGAGAATGCGGTGAGTCGATTAAAGGTGATCACGATTGCGGCGGGCGTGTCGATCGCCCTGGCCGCGTGCAGCACCGGCAGCGGAGGAGGCGGTGGTGGTGGCGGCAGTCAGATGACCGGCGCCGCGTCGTCCCATCTGGCGGTCGAGCAGTTTCTCGCGGCGGCCCGCGCGCAGGATCTGCAGGCGTTCTCCGCGATCTGGGGAAGCGAGCGAGGTGCGGCGCGCGATGTCGTCGACCGCTCGCAGCTCGAGAAGCGCGAGCTCACGATGATGTGCTACCTCACGCACGACAGATACGAGATCAGCGGCGACGTGACGCCCAAGCCCGGAGAGCACGACTACACTCTCGAGATCACGCGCGGCACGCAGACGCGCGAGACCAAGATGACCACGGTGCAGGGCCCCTCCGACCGCTGGTACGTGCTGGACGTGCAATTGGCGCCCCTCCAGGACCTCTGTTCCCAGAAAGAGCGGCACTAGAGATCGGGAACGCTTGGTCGATGCCACGCGTTAGTCTTCGGTGAGCTCGATGAGCACACCGCCGGTGGATGCCGGATGGAGAAAGGCGATCCGCTTTCCTTCGGCGCCGACGCGTGGCGTGTCATCGATCAACGTGATTCCCTTCGCGCGGCAGCGCGCGAGGACGTCGTCCAGATCATGGACGGCAAAGCAAATGTGATGAATGCCTGGGCCGCGGCGGTCGATGAACCGGGAGATCGGTGAGTCTGCCGTGCTGGGCTCGAGAAGTTCGACGAGCGACTCCCCAGCCGAGAGGCCGGCGATGCGTGCACCGTCGGAATCTTCGAGCGGATGATCGTCGAGCTCCAGGAGCTCTCGATAGAAGGGAAGCAGCTCGTCGATCGCGCGTACGGCGATGCCAATGTGCGCGATGCGTGCTCCACGACGAGTACTGGGTGGCATGAGAATCGCGCTCCCTAACTGGTGTGAGCGCACAATTTAACGTGGGGCAGCGCTCTCGCGAGGCCCGCTGTGGAGGATGAAGCATGTCGAACGCGTTGGCAGTTACGGATGCCACTTTCGAGAAAGAAGTAGAGAAGAGCGAAGGACTCGTCATCGTCGACTTCTGGGCCGCCTGGTGTGGTCCCTGTCGCATGATCGGTCCCGTACTCGATGATTTGGCCAAGGAGTACGCGGGGAAGGTGAAGGTGACGAAGGTCGACGTCGACTCGAATCAGAAGTCGGCAATTCGATTCAACGTCCGCTCCATCCCGCTCGTGCTGTTCTTCAAGAATGGCAAGGTGGTCGACACGATTCTCGGCGCGCACCCGAGGCGCGAGTACGAATCGAAGCTGAAGCACCATTTGGGGACGCCCGCCGCGGCGCCAAGCAGGGCGTGATCGCGGTCTGACCGCGGCCGCCGCTTCCACGCGGCCGTTTGACGATGCACTTTGCGGGTCCGGCGCATGATCGCGCCGGACCCGTTTTTTTCTCCGGACATCGGTTGCGATGAACGACGCGCCCGGGATGCTCTACATCGTCTCGACACCCATCGGCAATCTGGGAGACATGTCGACGCGCGCAATCGAGATGCTCAGGCAGGTTCAGGTCGTGCTCGCCGAGGACACGAGGCACTCGCGTCCACTGCTGCAGCGATTCGAAATCGAGACGCCGCTCGTCTCGTACCACGAGCACAACGAGGCGCGCACGGCGGATGCCCTCGTCGCGCGAATGGTCGCCGGGGAATCGATGGCGCTCATCTCGGATGCAGGCACGCCGCTGCTCTCCGATCCCGGCGCGCGGCTCGTCGCCGCGGCGATCGATGCTGGCGTCCGCGTCGTGCCGATTCCCGGCGCTTCCGCACTGCTGTCTGCTCTGGTCGCGAGCGGAATCTCGGCGGAACGCTTCACCTTCTTCGGATTTCTCGAGCGCAAGGGCGCCGAGCGGACGAGGGCGCTCGAGGCGATCGCGACGCTTGCGCACACGGCGGTGCTGTACGAAGCGGCGCCTCGCGTCGCGCGCACGCTTCACGAGCTGACGGAGGCTGGGTGCGGAGCTCGGCTGGGATCGGTGGCTCGCGAGCTCACGAAGCAGTTCGAGGAAATTCGACGGGGAACGCTCGCCGAGCTGGCGCGGTACTACGAGGATTCGCCCCCGCGCGGCGAGGTCGTGATCGTGATCGAGGGCGCCGGCGAGGTCTCGCCGGATGAGAACGCTGCAAGGGACCACGCGCGCGAGCTCCGCGCGGCGGGAGTCAGTGCACGCGATGTCGCGCGCGCGCTCGTCGCTGAACGGGGGATCGCGCGGAACGTGGCCTATCGCCTGTCGCAGGAAGAGGATTGATCAGGCGCGCGACGCCCGTCGGCACTGCTACCTTGAGACTCATGAGCAAACGCGGATCGCTCCTCAGGAACTCCGTTGCGCTGCTGCTGGCGGTATCGATGACCGCCGCGATCACGGCTGCACGCACGCCTCGGATGACCGTCGCGCGCCTTCAGTACGATGGCGGGGGCGACTGGTACGCGAATCCGTCGAGCCTCCCGAATCTGTTGGCGGCCATCGCCGCACGCACGACGCTCCCAGTGTCGCGCACCGAGGCGCGCGTGACGCTCATGGACGATCGACTATGGGACTATCCATTCATCCACATGACGGGGCATGGGAACGTGCACTTCTCGGATGAGGAAGTCGTTCGTCTGCGCAACTATCTGGAGCACGGCGGCTTTCTGCACGCGGATGACAACTATGGACTCGACCCGAGCTTTCGGCGCGAGATCGCGCGCGTGTTCCCGGATCGGCCGCTCGTGGAAGTGCCGCTGTCGCATCCGATCTATCACATCGTGTACGATTTTCCGAAGGGGCTCCCGAAGATCCACGTGCACGACGGCAAGCCCGCGCAGGGCTTCGGGATCTTCATTGGCGATCGGCTCGTCGTGTACTACAGCTTCTCGAGCGATCTCGGAAACGGCTGGGAAGACACCGAGGTGTATCACGATCCGCCGGCACTGCACGAGGCGGCGCTGCGCATGGGTGTGAATCTCTTCGTCTACGCGGTGACGAGCCGCCCGCTCTCGTGACGCTCAGACAGCTCGTGGCGCGGGAGCGCGTGCGCCTCGTCGCCACCATGGGCGCGCGCGGCGCGGCCTTCTCCATCGCGGCAGCGGCGCTGCTGGTTGGCCTCGCGGCTTTCTGGCTCGGCGACGCGCGCTGGATCAGCGAGCCCGCGGCGCCGGCGATCGCCTGGGTGATCGTGGTGCTCGCGATCGGAGCGCCGGTGGTGTGGACGATCGTGCGCGTGCGGCGCGCGGCCACGCCCGCGATGGTGGCGCATGCAATCGAGCGGGAGCGTGCGCTGCGCGATGGCTCGTTGCGCGGCGCGCTCGAGGTGGAGGGGCAGGGTGCCTTCGGCAGGCGCGCGGCCGGCGTGCTCGGCACGTCGCTCGCCTCGCATCGCGGCGCGCTCGCTCCGGCGATGCTCCGCGGCACACTGATCACCGGTGGGGCGGCTCTCGTGTGCGCGATCCTGGCACTCGTGCTGCTTGGCGGTGCGCGCCGCAACGCGCCGGATGGCTGGCGCGCGATGCGGCATCCGGTGGGAGCGTGGACCGGAACCCTGATCCCCCGGCTCTCGATCGTGGATCCGCCTCGCGAAGTGATGCGCGGCGACTCGCTGCGGCTGCGCATTCTCGCTCCGTCGCGCAAGACGATCGAGTTTCATACGAGGGCCACCGGCTCTCCCTGGAGCGCGCGTACGCTCCAGGTGACCGAAGGCGCGGCGTCGGTCACGCTCGGTCCGCTCGATGCCGACGTTGCGCTCGTCGCGACCGACGGCCGCACGCAAACGGATACGGTGGTGGTGCGCGTCACCGATCGTCCATTCGTCGGCGACGTCGCGATCCGCGCCATCTATCCGTCCTATCTGGATCGTCCGGCCGAAACGGTACCGGCTGGAGAAACCGTGCGCGTGCCGCGTGGAACGACGCTCGTCATTCACGGTCGTGCGTCAGCGGCGCTGGACGCAGTCGCGCTCGTGAGCCCGCACGACACGGTGCGTCTCGAGCCGGATGGGCACAACTTCGCAGGGCGGCTGTACGCATCCGCCGGCGGCCGCTGGACGTGGATGGCTCGCGGCGAACGGGGCCCGGTGGCCGATGTGCCCGCGCCGCTCGACGTGGACGTGCTGCCGGATTCGGCGCCGAAGGTCGAGATCATAGATCCCGCGCACGACACCGTCATGCTCACGGGCAACGAGCTCGCGCTCCGTGCAGCCGCGAGCGACGATCACGGCCTGGCGACGGTGACGATGCGCAGCTGGCGCGAGACGGCGAGCGGCTCCGCGCAGCCCGGCGTCGAACAGCCGCTCGCCGCGCCGAGCGCACCGGAATGGTCTGGCGAGGCATCGATCGACGCGGGAGTGCGCGGACTGCAGCCTGGTGACCTGCTGCACGTGACCATTGCGGCCACGGACAACTCGCCCTGGCGGCAGACCACCGTGAGCAAGGAGCTCGTGGTGCGCGTTCCGTCGCTCACGGAGCAGCGTCAGCTCGCGCGAGCGATGGGCGACAGTCTCTCCGCGCGAGCCACGCGCGCGGCCGCCGAGCAGAAGCAGCTCGCGCAGCGCACGGACGAGGCAGCGAAGAGCCGCGATCGCACATCGACCACCCCCGATGGCACGTCCAACGCGCGCAGCGGCGGCAATAGCGAGAGCGAGAAGTCCGCAATGTCGTATCGCGCGGCCGAGCAGTCGAAGGCGCTTGCGGCGCAGCAGCAGAAACTGCAGGACCAGGTGAAGGCGCTGCAGAAGGATGCACAGGCGCTCGGCAAGCAGCTGCAGTCCGCGGGTGCACTGGACAGCTCGCTCTCTCGCCAGCTGGCCGAGGCACAGCAGATGCTCGCGCAGGCGCTGACGCCGGAGCTGCAGCAGCAGCTCGCGGACGTGCAGAAGAGCACGCGCCAGCAGTCGCCGGAGGACGCGCGGCAGACGATGGAGAATCTCGCGAAGGCGCAGCAGGCGCTCAAGCAGGCGCTCGAGCGGAGCGCCGAGATGCTCAAGCGCGCGGCACTGGAAGGCTCGATGCAGACGCTGCGCGATGAGGCGAAGGATCTCGCGAAGCAGGAGCGCACGACGGCGGAGAAGATGTCGCGCGCCGATACGGGCGCGAGCAGGGACGCGGCGCCGCTCAGCGAGCGCTCGCACCAGCTCGCGAACGATGTGCAACAGCTCGCCCAACGACTCGAGCAGGAGAAGGCGGAGAGCGGCCCCCGGGCGCTGCAGCAGGGAGCGCAGCACGCGCAGCAATCTGCGGACGCGATGAAGAAGGCGGCGAACGGCGCCGGGCAGAGCGGCGCGCAGAAGCAGCAAGGGACGAACGGTGAGCAGGATCCGGGCGCTCAACAGCAGCAGCAATCCGCCGCCGCGCAGCAGGGTGCGCAGCAGATGGAACAGGCCGCACAGCAGCTTTCGGATGCGCGCCAGCAGCAGATCCAGGAGTGGAAGAACGGCCTCACGCGCGACCTCGACAAGTCCATTCAGGAAACGCTGCAGCTGGCCCGGCAGCAGCAGGCGCTCGCGGATCAGGCGCGCAAAGGCGGCTCACCGTCTCTCAAGGGCGATCAAAGTGCGGTGCAGCAGGGCGTCGAGAAGGTGAGCGAGAGCGTGCAGCGCTCCGCGCGACAGTCCGCGCACGTCTCGCAACAGTCTCAGCGTGCGCTTGGCGATGCCCAGCAGCGCGTACAGGAAGCCACCAGGCAGACGGCGGATGCGTCGCCGAATGGACAGCAGGAGACTGCGGGCGCGATGGAGGAAGCGGCGCAGTCGCTGAACGAGGCGGCGACGAAGCTCATGGCCGATCGCCAGCGTGCCGCGAACGGCTCCTCCGCGTCGGGCTTCGCGGAGATGGTCGAGAAGATGCGTCAGCTCGCGAAGGAGCAGGGATCGTTGAACGGGCAGTCCGCGTCGCTGATGCCGGGAGCGGGCGGTCAGCCCGGCGGCGCGGGAAGCGAGCAGGCGCGCACGCTCGCGCGCTCGCAGCGCGGCCTGGCGCAACGCACCGAGGACGCCGGCGCGGGTGAGGCGCATGCGGAGGCGATGGCGAAGGAGATGCGCGATATCGCCGCGCAGCTCGAGACGGGCCGCGTGGATGCGTCGCTGCTCGATCGTCAGCAGAAGCTCTTTCATCGTCTGCTCGATGCGGGGCTGTCGCTGCAAAAGGACGAGCGGGAGGACACGGGCAAGCGCGAATCGGAATCCGCGACGAACGCCGCATCCGTGGCGCCCACGAACACCAATGCCACGGGACGCGCCGCGCTCAAGTACCCGGAGCCCACGTGGAACGAGCTCCGCGGGCTGTCGGCGGAGGAGCGGCAGTCGGTGATGGAGTACTTCAAGAGGATCAATGCGGAGCCGTAGCGCCGTGGGAGCTCTGGTGGGCGGCCGCGCCATTGCGTCGCTGCTTCTCGTATGTGCGCTCGCGTCCGGCGCGCGCGCGCAATCGCAGCAGGGCACGGATCCGTACTCGCGCGGCGAGGCGCTCGAGCTGAAATCGAGCTTTTCCGATGCCGCCGCCGCGTACAGCGAGGCGCTCGCGCGTGATCCGGCCAATCTGCCGGCGCTGCTCGGACTCGAGCGCATGGATGCCCAGCTCGGGAAGCTCGAGCAGTTCCTTCCCGTGGTGGAGCGCGCGATCGCGGTGAAGCCGCAGGTCGCGCAGATCAGGGAAGCGCAGCTCCGCACGCTGCGCACACTCGGCAAGCGGGATCAGCTCCATGATGCGTTCGAGCGCTGGCGTCATGACGCGCCCGGCGATCCGACGCCGGCACGCGAGTACTCGCGGCTGCTGATCGCCGACGGCGACACGCGTGCGGCGGACAGCGTGCTCCGGCAGGCGCAGCGCGATGTCGGATCGGGTCGCGGCTTCGAGTACGAGCTCGCGCAGCTCCGCGCCGCGACGGGGTTGTGGGATCTATCGGCGCAGTCGTGGCGCGAGGCCGTCCAGGACAACGGCTATCTCGATCAGGCGGCGACGTTCTCGCTCGTTTCGGCACCGGCCACGGCGCGCGCCGGAATCGTGAAGGCGTTGCTGGCACCACCCGTGACCGTATCCGCGCGCCGCGTGCTCGCGTCGCTCCAGCTGATGTGGGGCACGCCGCGCGATGGATGGGAGTCGCTGCGCGTGCTGCCGCCCGACAGTGCGGCGGTGGTCGCGTGGGGCGAGTTCGCCACGAAGGCCGAAGAGGTGGGCGCCTGGCTCATCGCGCGCGATGCGCTCGCCGCGGCACAGCAGGCGAGTCCCGAGCCGCGGGCCCTCGCGCGCGCCGCGTACGACGCGCTTCGCGGAGGCGATGCGACTGGCTCGCTCTATCTCGCGACGCTGGGCGAGCGCACGCTCGATTCCGCGACGGCGGCCGCCACGATCGTGCCCGTACATCTGCGCGCGCTGAGCCAGACCGGTCGCGTCGCGGAAGCGTCCCAGGTGATGAGCGCCTATTCGCGCTTCCTCAGGCCGGCGGATCGCGCCCCGCTCAACCGCGTGCTCGCGTGGGGATGGATTCGCGCCGGCGACATCACGAAGGCCCGCGATCTGCTCGCGCACTCCGATTCCGCCGATGCGGATGCGATGGGATGGCTCGCCCTCTACGACGGAAATCTCGCGGCAGCGCGAAAATCGCTGCGCCCCGAAGTCGAGTCCACTCCGGAAGCGATCGCCGCGCTCGCGCTTCTGGCTCGCACGCGCGCGGATACCGCGCCGGTGACGGGACGCGCGTTCCTGGCGCTCGCCCGCGGTGACACGGCCGCCGCAGCGTCGGGATTCGAGAAAGCTGCGGCGGAGCTTGGGGATGCGGCACCACTCCTGCTCGCGACCGCCGCGCGACTGTACGCGGCGCATCACAGCGATCAGCAGGCGATCGCGCTGTGGAGCGCCATCGTCACCAAGTCCAGCGACGCGCCCGAAGCGCCGGAGGCGGAGCTCGAATGGGCGCGGGCGCTGCGGCACGGCGGGCAGAATCAGGCGGCGATCGAGCATCTCGAGCACCTCATCCTCACCTATCCGCAGAGCGCGCTGCTCCCGCAGGCGCGACGCGAGCTCGAGCTGTCGCGAAACGGCATCGCGCCGCAAAGCTGAGCGCCGCGCGGAGGTTATCTTTTCCAAATGCGTTTCTGGAGAGCTGTCCTCGCGGTCTTGCTTTGCTTTCCAGGCGCCGCTCGAGCTCAGCACGTGCTCGTCCCCATGGACGATGAGCAGAGCAACCACCTGAAGGCGTACGGGCTCACGTACGCGGCGCTGCAGGCCGGCGGCCGCGCCGAGTGGCTGCTCAACTATCGAGGCGGCGCCTTCCTCCTTCCCGATACTCCGGAGATTCGCCGCCGCGCGGGGCTCGATGGCGTATCGGTCGAGCCCGTGAACGATGGTGCGCTGAACCAGATTCGCGGCGTGATGGCGAACGGCAACATGGACGCAGTGCCGCTCGAGAAGGCGCCCAAGATCGCGATTTACACCGCGCCGTACTCGCCGCCGTGGGATGACGCGGTGACGCTCGCGCTCAAGTACGCGGGCATTCCGTACACGCCCATCTGGGACGATCAGGTGGAGCACGGCGAGCTCTCGAAGTACGACTGGATCCACCTCTTTCACGAAGACTTCACGGGCCAGCTCAACAAGTTCTACATCTCGTATCGCGGCGCGCCATGGTTCGCGGAACAGCAGGAGCGCTCACTCGCAACGGCGCGAGCGCTCGGCTTCCCCAACATTCCTGCGCTGAAAAAGGACGTCGCCGAACATCTGCGCGAGTACGTGAGCAACGGCGGTTTCCTCTTCGCGATGTGCGGCGCGACGGAAACCCTCGAGCTCGCGATCGCCGCGCAGAAGGTGGACATCGCGAGCGTGTTCGCAGATGGAACGCCGATCGACGATCACGCGGATGAAAAGCTCGACTGGTCGCGGACGTTCGCGTTTCGCGATGCGCACGTCGAGCCCTCGCCGTACGTGAGCTCGATGAGCGACATCGACGGACATCAGGCGAATGTTCCGGGACGCCGCCAGCCGCTCGGCACGTTCACCCTCTTCGGCTTCAGCGCGAAGTTCGATCCGGTCGCATCGATGCTCGTGCAGGATCATCGTTCGGTCATCCCCGATTTCTATGGCGTCACCACCAGTTTCATGCGGAAGACGCTCAAGCCCGGCGTGACCATTCTCGCCGAGGAGCCGGGCGCACCCTGGGTGAAGTACATCCACGGGGACTACGGCAAAGGGAGCTGGACGTTTCTGGGCGGACACGATCCGGAGGATCCGCAACACGCCATCGGGAATCCGCCGACGGACCTCTCGCTGCATCCCAACTCGACCGGCTATCGCCTCATCTTGAACAACGTGCTCTTCCCGGCGGCGAAGAAGAAGCCGCTCAAGACGTGAGCACGCCGCTCATCGCCCGGGAGCCGTCGGCGGAGTACGAGGCCCGAAACGGCGGCGAGGAGTCGCGACTCGCACCGTCGGCTGCGGCGGGGATGCGCGCGGCCATCCGGCTCGCGGGCGGACGCGAGGTGTGCTTCGTCGCGACGATGGATGAGGAGGGAGTCGTCCGCACCGCGCGCGTCGTTGCACGCGGCGATGTGCAGAGTGTGCTGGCGCTTCCCGCCGTCGCGGAGCGCGGCGAAATGCTGCTGCACAACCATCCCTCCGGGGTGCTCGACCCGTCCGATGCGGATCTCATCGTGGCGACTCGGCTGCACGATGGCGGCAT
>DATGDQ010000432.1:0-3044 GCA_035310785.1 Gemmatimonadaceae bacterium
GCGAACCCTATATAAGATACGAGTGATACGGAACACAGACGCCTCCGTGTCACGTCCGTGGCAAATTTTCGTCTTATTGACAGTGGTTGCGTCACCCCTATTATGTCCAAACAGTCCCTCCGCTGTGAGAGTATGCGGAACTTCGCCGACCTCTCGCGTGCGGTCCTCGTTCCTCGAAACCCACGGTTCGTCACATCGCCAACACGAATCGCAGTGAATCTTGCAGGACTCACGCGATAACGATGTAGGGCATCACGGTCGTTTCGAAAAACGCCTCCGCGATCCCGGATCGGTGATCGCGGAGGCTCTGCATTCTGGAGTGGGTTGTGGCACACGTTCCACCGGAGATCATGTCCACTTCTACGGTACTCTTGCGCCAATCACCATACCGGTGCGCTCTGCAAATCACTCAACTGCCCGCCGTTGGTCGGGCAGCGATGCGTTGCCACTGTCCGTGCGACCGTCTTTCTCGATCGGGGCTCTAGCACTTGGCCACTGAGCAGAAGTTTCAGCGCTCCTCGAGCGACTGGACCGATGAATGGACACCGTTCGCGTACCGGCGCCCCGGCAGGACGCGCGCGGACATCAGGCGCGCATCCTACGCACGCCCGGCCGCCCCGCGTCATGGCGCGCATCCCGCCATCGATGCCGCCGTCGCCATCGCGACGCTGATCGGCGCCTTCGTGGCGATGAGCTTTTCGCAGCACCAGGCGATCGGCCTCACCGAGTTCCTCACCATGCGCATCTCGGTGAAGAACGTACTGCTCATCAGCGTGCTCGCGTACTGCTGGGTCGCGCTCTTCCGCTCGTTCGGCCTCTATGACGCGCGCCGTCTCATGACGTGGGAAGAGGAGATGCTGCGCGTCATCGCTGCCTGTCTCCTCGGCTCGCTCGTCGCATTGATCTTCCCGTTCACGAGCGTCAGCCACGCCTTCCACTTCACCACCACGTCGCTCTTCTTCCTCGGCGTCACGGCGAACACGTTCATCGTTCGCCGCATCGGTCACATGCTCACGGAGCGTGGCACCACGGGT
Organism: Gemmatimonadaceae bacterium; assembly: GCA_035310785.1. GTDB lineage: Bacteria > Gemmatimonadota > Gemmatimonadetes > Gemmatimonadales > Gemmatimonadaceae > FEN-1250. The sequence goes on from DATGDQ010000432.1 coordinate 1,035, forward strand.
GCGGTTCGCACGCTCGTCATCGTCGGCAGTGGTCCCAGGGCGCAGCGTGCGTATCGCGAGATGTGTCTCTGCGATCGGCCGCAGTACGCCTGCGTCGGCTTCGTCGACTCCGAGCCCGTGCCGATGAACGGCACCCCGATCCGCATGCTCGGCGGGCTCGCGGAGCTCGAGAGCCTGCTCGTGCACGAGCCCATCGACGAGGTGCTCATCGCGCTTCCCATCAAGTCGCAGTACGCCAGCGTGCAGCGCGCGCTCCGCATCTGCGAGCGCGTGGGCGTGCAGGCGACGTATCTCGCCGATGTCTTCGAGCACGGTCTCGCGAAGCCCCGCTTCAGCCAGACCGAGTCGCTCGCGGTGGTCACGCTTCCCATGCGCACCGACGACTCCAGGCTCCTGGTCAAGCGCGGCATCGACATCGTCGGCGCGATCGTCGCGCTCATTGTGCTCTCGCCGGTGTTCATCCTGACCGCACTCGCCGTGAAGATCACGAGCCCGGGTCCGGTGCTCTTCAAGCAGCCGCGGTACGGCTACAATCGCCGGCGCTTTCCGATGTACAAGTTCCGCACGATGGTGATGGATGCGGAGCAGAAGATGGCATCGCTCGAGCACCTGAACGAGGCCAGAGGACCGGTGTTCAAGATGCGCAAGGATCCGAGACTCACGCGCATCGGCGGGTTCCTGCGCGCCACGTCCATCGACGAGCTGCCGCAGCTCTTCAACGTGCTCCTCGGCCACATGTCGCTCGTCGGGCCGCGTCCACTGCCCGTGCGTGATGTCAACCGCTTCTCCGAGGCGACGCTGATGCGCCGCTTCAGCGTGCTCCCGGGCATGACCGGTCTCTGGCAGGTGAGCGGCCGCAGCTCGCTCGATTTCAGCGAGTGGATCGCACTCGATCTCAAGTACATCGACAACTGGTCGCTGCTCGAGGACCTCAGAATTCTCCTCATCACGGTGCCAGTCGTGGTCCGCGGTCGGGGAGCGATGTGATCATGGCGGGTCCGGCGTCGGGCAACCAATGCCTGACGCCCGAATCGCGCGCATATGCCACTGACACCGTCGCACGCCGTCGCCGCTCCCCTGATTCAGCGCGTGATCCGACCGCTCGGAATCGTGCTGCCGATGTCCGCGCTCGTCATCGGCACGATGGTCCCGGACTTCCAGTATCTGATACGCCTGTCGCCCGGCGGTGGGGAGTGGCACACGCGAGTCGGACTCCTCGAGTATTGCCTGCCAGCTGGCTTGGCAACCTGGTTGATCTTCCGCACCGTCATCGGACCGACGCTGCTACGGCTTCTCCCACCTGGATTGGGAGATGCCGCGCGCGCAACGGTCGCGCCCGGCCCTACCTATCGCTTGATCCCGGGCGCGCTCGTCGCGATTGCGATCGGCGCGCTGAGCCACGACGTCTGGGACAGCTTCACACATCCGGACGGGTGGGTGGCTCGGCAGCTCCCCTGGCTCAGGTATCGGCACGCGCTCGGACCGCACCTCTATGTCCGCTACGTCTTTGTGCTTCAGTACGCGAGTTCGGTACTCGGACTGCTCGCAGTGATGGCGATCCTCTGGCATTGGGTAGCGAAACAGCCCAAGGCAGCACGACAGATTCCGCCCGGCGAGCGAGCATGGCGCTTTCGCGAGGCGGGACTGCTTCTGCTCGCGGCTATCGCTGGAGCCACGCTCAACGCCCACCGCCCGCATCCGTCCGGCCTCGGATGGGGGTTGGGCGTCGCGGCGGTGGGCGGCATGTCCGCTCTCGGTCTGGCGCTCTTCGTCTACGGCCTCCTGGAGGCCCTTCGACACCGCGCGAGCGAACACCTCGCCATTCAGACGGCGGCTGGCCCCGATGAGCCCGTGTCCGAGGCCTTCCTTCCCCGGTAACTGACCCCGGTCGGAATCGTCTATCGTGCAGGAGTTCTGTAGCGTTCCAGCCCCATGTCGCTTCGGCTCATCACAGTTGGGTGTAGGCGCCGGGGAGCTATATTGGTAAGTAGTTGCTAATGAAGGTCTTAT
>DATGDQ010000433.1:0-2903 GCA_035310785.1 Gemmatimonadaceae bacterium
CAAGCAGGCGCGCGAATCCGGATTGCCGGTCGTCGCATCCAGCACCGGCAATGAGGGCACACCGCTCGCACTCGGGGCGAGCTTCTTTGACAACGGATACGCACAGGGACAGCTGATGATCCGCGTCTTACGCGGCGAGAGTCCGGCCGGTATTCCGTTCCGGACTTCGGCGATTCCTAAAATGGTGGTCGACCTCGGCGCGGCGGCGGATTTTGGCGTGACGATTCCTCCGGACGTCATCAAGCGGGCATCGACGGTGATTCCGGTGAAGCGCGACGCGGCGGGAGTGGCGTCGACGAAATCGCGCGCTCGCACCGCGAACCTCGCCGCCGCGCCGTGGGAGTTCTGGCTTTCTGCGCTCGTCCTCGGTCTCGCCTTCGCGGCGTTGGCGTGGGGGGTTTACATCGCATCGCGCGTGCTGCGCTTTCCCGATATCACTCCGGACGGCAGTCTTCCACTCGGCGCCGCCGTGGCTGCGTCGCTCATCGTCGGCGGTACGGACCCGCTCGTGGCCACGGTCGCGGCGTTCTTCGCCGGCATGGTTGCCGGGTATGTAACGGGCTTGCTGCACACGCGCCTCCGCGTCACCGAGCTTCTCGCCGGAATTCTCGTGATGACCGCATTGTATTCGGTGAACCTGCACGTCATGGGTCGCTCGAACATCTCACTCCTCGATCGCGCCACGATCGCAACGCGTCTCCACGCCGTCGTGCCGGCCACCGCTTCGTGGTCGAACGACATTTCGTTCGGCACCGTCTTCTTCGCGCTCACGCTCGTGCTCGGGATTGTGTTGGCCTGGTTCCTGAGAACGGATTTTGGAACGGCGATGCGCGCGGCGGGCGACAATCCGGTGATGATCACCGCGCAGGGCGTCGACCGCCGCGGCATGGTGGAGCTCGCGCTTGCACTCGCAAATGGCCTCGTCGCCTTCTCCGGCGCGTTGATCGCACAGTACCAGGGCTTCGCGGACGTCACCATGGGTGTCGGCACGCTCGTCGCGGGAATGGCCGCTGTGATTCTCGGTGAGACGCTCAAGCCGAGGCGCTGGCGACTCGGCGCGACGATCGCGATGGTCGCCGTTGGCGCCGTGGTGTTTCGGGGTCTCATCGCGCTTGCGCTACGCATCGGCCTCAGTCCGATCGACCTCAAGCTCGCTACAGCCGCCTTTGTGCTGGCGACGCTCGCCCTCCCGAGCCTCGGCTACTGGCGTCGCCCAGCGGAGGCCGCCCGATGATCGAGCTATCCGCGCTGGAGAAGACGTTCGACCAACCGGGCGGTGAGCGCGCGATCGCGCTCCGCGGCGTGGACCTCACGATGCCGGCCGGTCAGTTCCTGACGGTGATTGGCAGCAACGGCTCCGGCAAGTCCACAATCCTGAATGTGATCGCCGGAACGTACCGGCCGGACGCGGGAACGATCCGCATCGCGAACACTGATGTCACGAAGTGGGCGGAGCACAAGCGGGCGACGCTGATCGGGCGAGTCTTTCAGGATCCGTTCAAGGGCACGTGTCCGTCCATGACGGTGGCCGAGAATCTTCGCCTCGCGGAGCTGCGCGGGCAGCGTCGCGGTCTGCGTTTGGGACTTAGCCGCTCGTCGCGCGAACGGTATCGCGAGCAACTCGCGTCAATGGGCATGCGACTCGAAGACAGGCTGGGGGCGTCGATGGGAACGCTGTCCGGCGGACAGCGGCAAGCGATCACGTTACTCATGGCGACTATCAGACGCCCGGAGCTGCTCCTTCTCGACGAGCATACCGCCGCGCTCGACCCGCGCGCAGAAGAGCAGATCATGAACGTCACGGAGCGTCTCGTGCGCACTCATTCGCTCACGACGCTGATGGTGACTCACAGCATGGAACAGGCGGTGCGATTCGGCGATCGGTCGATCATGATGCACCGTGGACTGATCGTGGCGGATCTGTCGGGTGACGAACGACATGGCGTGACGGAGGCGGATCTACTGGTGCGCTTCGCCGAGCTTCGCTACACCACGGAGATGCGCGTGACACGGGAACTTCTGATCACCGACGCCCAGTCGTAGTACGGAGTCGTGCGCGGATGTGCCTCGCGCGCGATTGGAGCGCCTTGCTCGAGGACGCCTCGAACTTCCGGAGATGACGCCGGACGAGTGGTCGCAGGGTCGCTCGTCGTTCCGCGATCGTGGCGAGAGCGTCGAGCGCCCACGCTCGCACGAAGGTCTGCGGGTGAGAGACATTCGTGATGAGTATCGCCTCGATGCGGCGGCATTGAGCTGGAGTCCAGCGGAACAACGGCAATGCCCGAACGATCTGCAGCCTGATCTCCCATCTGTCGCTCTGCGCCAGTGGGCCAATGAAGATTCTCTTGTAAGGCTCGATCAAGGCAGGGTGATCGTGGGCGAGCTTTTCCATTAGGTCCAGCGAACGCTGCGAGACGAGCGGGTCCGGATCGCTGGCGAGCGCGGCGAGCTCGCTCACCAATGCAGGATTGCGCTCGATCTCCGCTCGTGCGCGATTCGACTTTGCAATGCTGCGGCGATCGCCCCCGCTGAGCAGCGCGCGGATCTCAGCACGAGCACTTTCAGGCGCGTTGTCGGCGCAATCCCGTGCGAGGCGTGGACTCGTCAGCTTCATGTCGAGTCGGCCGGCAATCGAACACCTATTGGCTCATGGCCTTGCGGTTGCACCAATTCAGCACGCGTAGCGCGCGAGTCGTGTTCCACCGGCTCGGGTTGCCGCGACGCTCCAACTCGAAGAAAGACCTGCCGCCGTGAGTGTTATCCAGAGACCATCGCCCGTCGGCCCGTCGCTTCGCTTCTACGAGCGCGATCGCATCCGCCGCGCGTGGGTCGCGTCTCGCGCCGACCGCCTGAAAGTGGTCGAGCGCACGCAGCACATCGTAGTGCCAACGCGGCGGAAACGC
>DATGDQ010000434.1:0-6281 GCA_035310785.1 Gemmatimonadaceae bacterium
AAGGGCAGGGGACGATGAACAACGTGACGTTCGGTGGGGACGGCTGGACGTTCTACGAGACGTTGGGTGGCGGACAGGGTGCGAGCTCGCGCGGGCCAGGGCCGAGCGCGGTCCACGTGGGCATGAGCAACACGCGCAACACGCCCATCGAATCGCTGGAATGGGCGTATCCGATCCAGATACAGGAGTACTCGATTCGTCGCGGGAGCGGTGGTGCGGGCGCACACGCAGGCGGCGACGGGGTCGTGCGCCGCTATCGTGCGCTCGAGTCGTGCACCGTCACGCTGCTCACGGAACGTCGCAGGCGGGCCCCTGCGGGTGCCGCCGGTGGTGCGAGCGGTGCGGTCGGGCGCAATCTGCTGAACGGGCGCGAGCTCCCGCCCAAGTGTCGCGTGCAGATGGCGCCGGGCGATGTGCTCACGATCGAGACGCCGGGCGGCGGGGGCTGGGGACGGCCCCGCACTCGGGCGTGAGGCGTCACTCCGTCGCTGCTCGCTGAATGGACCCCGCGCGGCCTCTTGACGTCGCTCGATGGTAAGTATTAGCTTACCGTAAGTGATGACTAACCAAGACGCACGCCTCGACGCGCTCGGGGATCCGACGCGCCGGAGCATTCTCACCCGCCTCCGGAAGCGTCCCATGTCGGTGGCGCGCATCGCCAAGGGGTACCGGATCTCGCGGCCTGCGATCTCGCAGCACCTTCGCGTGCTCAAGGATGCGGGGCTGGTGCGCGATCACGCGGAGGGAACGCGGCGCGTGTACGAGCTCAATCCCGCGGCGTTCGCCTCGCTGCGAGAGTACTTCGATGAATTCTGGGGAGTCGCTCTACAGGCGTTCGCGCAACGCGTCGAGCGCAAATTCAAACGCGAGGAAGACACGCCATGACGACCGAGTCGAGCGCACCGGCGGTGAGAAAATCGGTCACCGTCCGCGCTACTCCCGCCGCAGCATTCGCGATCTTCACGGATGATTTCGACAGCTGGTGGCCGAGGAGCCATCACATCGGCCGCTCGCCAATGAAGAAGGCATTCGTCGAGGGACGCGCCGGTGGCCGCTGCTACACTCTCCAGGAAGACGGTACGGAGTGCGATTGGGGAACCGTGCTCGTCTGGGAGCCGCCACGCCGCCTCGTGCTCGCCTGGCAGATCGGAGCCGGGTGGCAATACGAGCCGGATCTCGCGAAGTCGAGCGAGGTCGAGGTGATGTTCGCGGCGCTCGCCGATGGCCGCACGCGCGTGGATCTCGAGCATCGCTTCTTCGAGCGCATGGGGCCTGCGGCCGATGCGATGCGCTCGGCGGTGGATTCACAGAACGGCTGGCCGGGCACTCTCGCGCTGTACGCGGCGCGCGTCGAACGCTGAGCGCACTCGTGCATGCGCTCGCCGTCAGTCACGCTTGGGGGGCGACCGGAGTCGGGCCCGCTGTCGATCACGCGCATGACGCGCGGTCGCGCGTGCGCTACTCCTGACGCATTGCGGTGACCGGATCGATCGCGAGCGCCCTGCGCGCCGGCGACCAGCTCGCGAGCGCCGCCGTGGCGAGCAGCACCAGGATCACCTCCACGAACGTGCCGCGATCGCCCGGGCCAATGCCGAAGAGCTGCGCCTGCAGCTGACGCGTGAGCACCGCGGCCGCAATCGTGCCAATCAGGACGCCGCCACAGGCCAACGTCATTCCCTGACCCAGGATCATTCGCATGACCGAGCTGGCGGGCGCGCCCAGCGCGGAGCGAACGCCGATCTCCTGTCGTCGCTGCGTCACCGCGAAGGAGAGTAGCCCGTAAATGCCGAGAGCGCCGAGCAACAATCCGAGCGCGCCGAAGATTCCGAGAAGCCAGGCGAGCAGCTTCTGGCGCGCGACTGCGCTCCCGAGCACGTCTTCCATCGTCGTGATCTCGATGACCGGCTGATCGCGATTGACTGACCAGATCGCATTGCGAACGGCAGTCGCGGTGCGCATCGGGGCATCCTTCGTTCGCACGACGATGCTCATGCCCGCGCGCATGTTCTGCAGGGCATGAATGTAGATCGTCGGCTCGGCAGGCTCACTCAGCCCTTGTTGATGGATGTTGCCCACGACGCCAACGATCTGGATGTCGGTCTTCCCGGCGTGCAGCACCTTGCCCACGGCGCTCTCTCCCGGCCAGTATCGCTTGGCGAGCGCCTCGTTCACGATCAATACGATCGGAGCACCGGCGCGATCGGTGGGCTGAAAATCGCGCCCGCTCTCGAGCGAGGCGCCGATCGCCCTGAAGAAGTCCGTGCTGATGTGATGGAGCTGCACGCTCGCATCGGCGCTGCCCTCGCCTGTCGGGAGACCGAGCTGCGCCGCGCGGCGCATCTCACCCGCACCGCGGGTCGGAAGGTCGCGAATGGAGCCCGCCGCCTCCACGCCGGGGAGTGCGCGGATGGCATCCAGTACGCTCGCGTAGTACGCGGGGCCGCGCAGACTGTCCGAGGAGGCCGGCGGAATGGTGATGCGGGCCACGAGCAGGTGGTCGGGGCGGAATCCCGGGTCGACGGAGAGCAGGCGCGCGAAGCTCTTGGCCGCGAGGCTGGCACCTGCCACGAGCACCACGGCGAGCGCGATCTGAGAGACGACGAGTGCAGCGCGCAACCGCTGCGCCGCCGCACCCGAGCCCACGGAGCCGCGTGTGCCAGAGCGCAGCTTGTGCTCCAGCGCAGGCCCGGCGGCCCGAATCGCAGGCAGAGCACCGAACAACAGTCCGGACAGAAGGGAGACCGCGAAGGCGCACAGCAGGGCCAGCCCATCGACGTGGAGATCGCCTCCACGCGGAAGGTCGACGCCGCCGCGCGCGACGAGCGCACGCACGGCCACGAATCCCAATACGGCACCAAGAGCTCCGCCGGCCAGAGCCACCGTCACGCTCTCGGTGAGCAGTTGTCGCATGATACGCCCGCGTCCCGCCCCGAGTGCGGCACGCACTGCGAGCTCGCGCTGCCGCGCAGTCGCCCGGGACAGGAGCAGCGACGCAATGTTCACGCACGTGATGAGGAGCACGAGCGCGACCGCGGCGACGAGCACCAGGAGCGGACGCCGAACATCTCCAACGATCGACTCGCGAATGCTCGTCACGCTCGCGTCGTTCCATCCCGAGTTCTCGGCATAGTTGGCCGACAGACGATTGGCGATGCTCGCGATCTCGGTCCGGAATTCTGCAGGGGTGACTCCGAGCTTCAGTCGCGCGATCACGGAGAGGAAATGCGAGGCGCGACCGCGGCCGATGGCATCGGGTCCAAAGTAGGAGAGCGGGATCCATACATCGAGCGCCTGCGCGGCAGGATATGAGAACTCGTGCGGCATCACGCCGAGTACCGTGAACGGATCGCCGTTCAGCGTGATCGATTGCCCAACGATTCCCGGATCGCCCGCGAAGCGGCGCTTCCACAATCCATAGCCGATCACCGCGACATGGTTGCGGCCAGGCAAGTGCTCATCCGCCGAGAGGGTCCGGCCGAGCAGCGGGTGCGGCCGCAGGGACTCGAAAAACCCCGGTGTCACGAGGGCTGCGGACAGCCGCTCCGGTGTGCCTCCGTGCGTCAGGTCCACGCCCGTGAGGCCATCTGCGAAGAAGAATCCGCCGATGCTCTCTGCGAGACGACTCTCCGAACGAAGGTCGATGAAATCGGGCTCGGAAAATGAGCCCTGAGAGATGGCGAGCGTCTTGTTGGAATTCCAGACGCGCACGATGCGATCGGCCGACGAGAAGGGAAGCGGTGCCAGCAGCACGCCGCGCACGACGCTGAAGATTGCGGTATTCGCTCCGATTCCGAACGCGAGCGTGGCGAGCGCAATCAGTGTGAAGCCGGGTGAGGCGCGAAGCGCGCGCAACGCGTACACCACATCGTGGCGAAGCTCTTCGAACAGGATCATGCGACTTTTCTCCGTCTCCCGTCGAAGATCTTCGGAGCGGCAGTACTCGCGCGTGTACTCGAGATTCCCGAAGCGGCGGCGCGCCTCCACTTCGGACTCGGGTTGCGACCAGCCTTCCTCACGCAATCGTGCGGCAACCATCGCGAGGTGCGACGCGAGCTCCTCGTCCACCTCGAGCGCGATGCGAGAGCGGGAGCGAAACGGGAGGCGAAAGGCCGGCAGCATCGGAGCTGGCTAGGCGGGGTCGAGCACGCGGAAGAGCGCGGCCATGTAGCGGCGCAGCTCTACGACTTCCGTGCGCAGCTGCTTGCGCCCGTCCGTCGTGATGGAGTAGATGCGTGCGCGGCGATTCGACTCCGACACGCCCCACTCCGAATCGACGAGCCCTTTGCGCTCGAGCCGGTGCAAGGCCTGATAGAGCGCGGCGTCCTCGACAGCGAGATCGCCGCTGGTTTGCAGACGGATGAACTCCGAAATGCCGTATCCGTGGAGAGGCCTCCAGGTGAGCGTCTTCAGGATCAGGACGTCGACGGTGCCCTGGAGCAGGCCGAGCGAATCGCGGGGCATTGCGTTACCTCACGGGATGAGTACTCACCATGTGAGGTAAGCATACGCGCGGTGGGCTCACGCGACAAGGGCTGCGCTGTCCGGGTGGAGCACGCAGACACTGATAGATGCACAAAAAACTGCCATCGCGCGCGACGGCAGTCTTTCGTGATGCGGACTTGCCCGGCGCGTCTACGGCTTCTTCGCGTCCGGCACGTGGGTCGTCTTCTTCACCGTGTCGGTGTGAACCGTCGTGTCGGACTTGACGACGGTCGTGTCACGAACCCTCGTCGACGTGACGGTGGTGTCGACGCCCTTCGTAGTGTTCTCGCTGCCCTTGTTACATGCGCTGACGGTGGCGATCGCTCCGAATGCGGCGACCATGGATGCAAGCTTTAACGTGCTCATCGAACCTCTGGACGGAGGGAAACAGAACAGCCAAGCCTCATAATTGCATGGGCTGTGCCGACCGCGGCCCTCCACGCATGATTCCGCTAGCGTCCCCTTTCCGAGTGCATGCGCGTCAGCTCGCTTTGCGCAGGCTCGTAGTCGGGAACATCCGACAGCAGCTGTTGCAGCAGCGTGATCGCCTGCTGCACGCGCCCCGCGTCGCGCGCTTCGATCGCACGCGCGAACGACAGCGTCGTCTGATACGACGCCCGTTGCGTCAGCTCTCGCACGCGCCTGCCGTCGCTCGGCAGTTCCGGGAGACGCAAGTCGCGGCCGAGCTTCTCCGAGATCTGGCCGATGAGCGCAGCGAGATTCGCCAGCTTCCCCTCTGCCGCCTCCGTATGCTGGACCTGTGCCGTTCCGACGTCGACAACGTAGGCGGCAATGCGAATCGCACCGCGCCCGTCGGTGGCAAATGTGCCGCGGATCACCCATGGCGCGCCGAGGATGCGGCCGACGTGCGAAGCGCCCTCATCGTCGATGTGTCCCTGCGGATCGAGCTTCTGTGAGGAGAGCACACGACGCAGACGCGCGGGCTCCACCGTGCGGACGGTGGGACTTCGTGCGAGCTCGATCAGAATGAGCTCCGGCACGCCGCTCGTGAGCGGGTTGAGGGCGGCGTGCTCGTCGCCGACGACACTGTTCGCGAAGGGAAGGGCAGCAATGACCAGGGAGCCATCGCGTTGCTGTGCCGGAAGTCGAGCCGTGCTCGCGGTGATCAACGCGAGAAGCACCGCGGTCGTGCTGAAGATCGAACGTCGGCCTCGCATGCTCTCCCCCCTGCTACACGGTGAGCGTCGTACCCTCCGCCGCCGCCAGCACCTCGAGATGCGCACCTTTCTCGCGCACTCGCTGCCGGCATGCCGCAATCTGTTCGCCCAACGCGGTATCGGTTCGCTCGGGATGGTGATGAAAGAGCACCAACCGCTGCACTCCCGCGTCGAGCGCGAGGTCCACGACGTCTTCGTACCGCGAATGGCCCCATCCGCGGTGCCGCTCGTACTCCTCGGCCGTATACATCGCATCGTGCACGAGCAACGATGCGCCGCGCGCAAACGACACCAGCGCGTCCCGCCACCCCCGAGCCGAGGCATATCCATCTGCGTGGCCGAGCTCGTTGTCTGAAATGTAGACGAGTGCGGGTGCGCCAGGGTTTCCGTCGGTAATGCGATAGCCCGTGGCTCCCCCGGGATGGCGTAGCGCGTGCGTTTTGAGGGCGTAGCCGTCTCCGCGCTCGACCTCGCTGAGCGCCCGGAAGTGCACCTGCGCGCGATAGGCATCGAAGGAGACGGGGAACACGGCCTGCGCCATCTGTGCCCGCAATGCCTGCTCGATCCCGCTCAGCGCGTCCGGCGCGCCGCGAATCGTGAATTCGTGGCCCTCCTGGAACA
>DATGDQ010000435.1:0-4555 GCA_035310785.1 Gemmatimonadaceae bacterium
CATCGATCCCACCACCGTGGGACCGGGGGCGCGCGATACCACCCGCCTCGCGGCGAGTGCGTTCGAGCAGTGGGTATCGTTGCTGCAGGCGCAGCCCCGCGTGCTGGACGACGGACTCGCAGCGCTGCAAGCAAGCGTCGGGACCATTCGCGACGCACTCGCGAAGGGTGATCAGCGAATGCTCAGACGGATCTGGGATGCCGCCCGCGATTGGCGGCGCTCGGCCGAGCCCTCAGAGTGACCAGTCCACTGGAGGTTCGCGTGCCCGGTGACAAGTCGCTCTCGCACCGCGCGCTCATCTTCGCGGCGCTCGCGACGGGCCGGTCGCGTGTGCGCGACATTCTGCAATCGGCGGACGTGCACAGCACGGCGGGCGTCTTGCGCGCGCTGGGGGTGGCCGTCCCTCCGCTCGGCGACGACATCGTCATCGATGCCCGCGGCGCTCCCGGCATGCGCGAGCCGTCGGTGGATCTCGACTGTGGCAACAGTGGCACCACCACGCGCCTAATGGCCGGGGTGGCGGCGGGTTGCGCATTCCGCTCCCGGTTCATCGGCGACGCGAGCCTGAGCAAGCGGCCCATGCGTCGCGTTGCGCGCCCGCTCGTCGCCATGGGTGCGCGCGTCGAGCTCGAGGCGGGCGACGGGCTGCCGATGGTGATCGAGGGTGGCGCGCTGCATTCGATCGCATGGACGTCCGAAACCGCGAGCGCGCAGATCAAGAGCGCGATCCTGCTTGCGGGCGTGGTGGGAGGAGTAGCTGTGGAGGTGACCGAGCCGACGCGATCGCGGGATCACACCGAGCGCATGCTGCGCGCGCTCGGCGCACGAGTGGCGATCGACGGCGCACGCGTGCGCCTCGAAGCAGTGAGCGAGCTCGCCCCGCTCGATCTGCGTGTTCCTGCGGATCCCTCCTCCGCCGCCTTTCTCGTCGCGCTCGCGACACTCGCGCGGTCGGCGCCGATCAGTGTGCCGAACGTGTGCCTCAACCCGACGCGGGTCGGATTCTTCGACGTGCTGCGGCGCATGGGCGCCGCTGTCGTGATCGACGAAGGGGCGGAGCAGGGCGGCGAGCCGACGGGGTCGATCCGTGCGTCGCACGCCGAGTTGCATGGCGTGTCTGTGGACGAGGCGCACGTGCCATCGATGATCGACGAACTGCCGCTGCTCGCATGTGTGGGCGCGCGTGCGCGGGGCACCACGGAGATTCGCGGTGCTGCGGAGCTGCGCGTGAAGGAGAGCGATCGCATCGCGACGGTGGTCTCCAACCTCAGGACGATCGGTGCGACTGCGGAGGAGCTTCCCGATGGTCTCCTCGTTACCGGCACGACCGCGCGGCTCGCGGGGCGCGTGGTCACGCACGGCGACCATCGCATCGCCATGGCGTTCGCAGTGCTCGGCGCCCTCCCAGGCAACGAGATCGAGATCGATGACCCAGACTGCGTCGCCGTGTCGTACCCGGCATTCTGGGATGATCTCGCGCGCGTCACTCGCACCTACGCGGCTCGATGAGTGCGCCTACTCCGCCTTCCTCGCCGCGGATTCGCCGGCGTGGTTCGCTGGTGGTTGCGATCGACGGCCCTGCTGCGTCGGGGAAGTCGTCGACGGCTCAATGGGTCGCACAACGACTGGGCTTTCGCCACGTGGACTCCGGTGCGCTCTATCGCGCGGCAACGGCGGTCGCTCTCGCGCGCGCAGGCGAGACGTTCGATGAGGAGACGGTGCTGAGCTTCGTTGGAGAGATCACGCTCGCGCCCTTGCGGGACTCGTTTGCGCCGATGTGGAAGGGCGAAGCGATGGAAGAGCTGATTCGCGCACCCGAAGTCACGCGCCTCGTGTCGCGTGTGGCGCAGATGCGGGGCGTGCGACAGTGGGTGGATGCGAACGTGCGTCAGGCGGCCGAGGGTCGGGACGTCGTGGTGGACGGCCGCGACATCGGCACTGTGGTCTTTCCCAATGCAGACCTCAAGGTATTTCTCATCGCGGATCCGTGGGAGCGTGCGCGGCGCCGGCTCACGCAGCGACATGGCCGCGCGCCCACGGATGCGGAGACCGCAGAAGAGACCGAGCGACTGGTGCAGCGTGACGCGAAGGATGCGACCCAGACGGTTCAGGCGAAGGATGCGGTGTTGATCGACACCACCTACCTGACTCAGGCAGAGCAGGTGGAGCGGATCGTTTCCCTGGCGCGAGTGCTCCGAGAGAGCGGCTCAGCGGACGGGTCTGCGTCGCGCGGTTGAGAAGGCGCGAACGGTCAGTTGCGCTAACCGCCGATCCTGTTTAGCTTTACCTCTTCGAATACAAGGATTCGAGCCCGGCCTCGTTCGCGCAGCGCCATCGCGTTGCGCGCATACGTCGTCGGTATTTCTCATTCACACTTTCGACTCGTCGCGGCGAGCCTAAACAATTCCGCGGTTTAGGAGAATCGCAACCGATGCCTGATCTAGAAGAAGAGACCACTCCAACCACCACGCTTTCTCAGCGCGACCAGCAGAAGGGGCAGCTGCGCCTTCTCGCCCACGGCGACAACCGGTGGGACGAAGACGAGTACACGCCCGAGCAGGAAGCGGTGATGATCGAGCTGTACGCGGGCACCCTCGCGTCGATTGACGAGGGAGAGATCGTCAAGAGCAAGGTCCTGGAAATTCGGGACAACATGGTGATCCTCGACATCGGATTCAAATCCGAGGGCGCCGTTCCGCTCGAAGAGTTCAAGGATCATCCCGACCTCAAGCCGGGCGACGAGGTCGAGGTGCTGCTCGAGCATCTCGAGGATCAGGAAGGCTCGGTCGTGCTTTCGAAGAAGAAGGCCGATTTCATGCGCGTGTGGGAGCGGATCCGTCAGGCGTACGAGACCGATCAGCCGGTGGAAGGCACGCTCGTGAAGAAGATCAAGGGCGGTGTGGTCGTCGACCTCATGGGCGTCGACGCGTTCCTTCCCGGATCGCAGATCGCGCTGCGTCGCGTTCCGAACATCGACGAGCTGCTCGGCCAGAAATACGAGTTCAAGATCATCAAGCTCAACAAGCGCCGCCGGAACATTGTCGTATCGCGCCGCGTGATCCTCGAAGTCGAGCGTGCGGGCAAGCGCGAGAAGCTGATGAAGGAGCTCCAGAAGGATCAGGTGCGGAAGGGCGTGGTGAAGAACATCACGGACTTCGGCGCATTCATCGATCTGGGTGGCGTGGATGGACTCCTCCACATCACCGACATGTCGTGGGGCCGCATCTCACATCCCTCCGAGCTCGTGCACATCGGCCAGGAGCTCGAGGTCAAGATTCTCGACATCGATTGGGAGCGCGAGCGGATCTCGCTCGGTCTCAAGCAGCTCCAGAGCTACCCGTGGAAGGACGTCGCCGAGAAGTATCCGGTCGGCACGCGCGTGCAGGGAAAGGTCGTCTCGATCACGAACTACGGCGCGTTCATCGAGCTCGAGCCGGGGATCGAGGGGCTGGTGCACATCAGCGAGATGAGCTGGACGCGAAACGTGCGTCATCCGTCGAAGCTGGTCTCGATCGGCGAGGTGATCGAGGCGGTGGTGCTCAAGGTGGATCCGAACGAGGAGAAGATCTCGCTCGGCATGAAGCAGACGGAGCAGGATCCGTGGGTCGTGCTGCCGTACAAGTATCCCGTGGGCACGCGCATCAACGGCAAGGTGCGCAACCTCACGAGCTTCGGCGCGTTCGTCGAGATCGAGCCCGGCATCGATGGGCTGATCCACATCTCGGACATGAGCTGGACCAAGCGCGTGCAGCATCCGTCTGAAGTGGTGAAGAAGGGTGACGCGGTGGATGTCGTCATTCTCAACATCGACGCCGAGAACAAGCGGATCTCGCTCGGACTCAAGCAGGCGATCGAGGATCCGTGGCTGAGCATCGGCGAGAGCTATCCGGTGGGCACCGACGTGCACGGACACGTGGTACGGCTGATGGACAAGGGCGTGGTCGTCGACATCGGCAACGACATTGAAGGCTTCGTGCCGATCTCGCAGCTCAACCTCGGCAAGCCCGTAGTGAATCCCGCGGACGACGTGTACGAGGGGATGAAGTTCGACATGCGCGTACTCGAGGTGGATCCGATTCACCGCCGGATCGTGCTCACGGTCACGAACGTGCCGGAAGATCAGCCGCCGCGGCCGGAGACGCCGTCCAAGGTGATTCCGATGGATGAGGAGAACGCGCCCGCTCCGATCATCATGGACGAGGACGTGGACTCCATGGAGTAAGCCACTGAGGCAGACAAAACGCCCCGCCGAATTCGTTCGGCGGGGCGTTTTTGCATCATCGATGTCCGAAAACGTGCTTGCGCCGGTCACGTTCCCTCACGTACGATCAAACAGCATCGCCGAGTCTTTCACGCCGGAGTGCAGCTCATGACCGGACGCGCGCGCCGCGGCACCTGGCTCCTCAAGGGCGCGATGCTGATGCTTGCGGTGATCGTGCCCTTGGTCGGAACCGCCCGTGCACAGTCGAGCGCCCTGTCGGCACCGGAGCGCCGCAAGATCCAGGACATTCTCGACGCCGTCCGGAAGCAGCTCCTCGAGCGATACTACGACTCC